>NZ_JBHWJL010000013.1:0-40417 GCF_042731495.1 Streptomyces sp. NPDC059853 | reverse complement strand
GGGCGGCCACGCTCGACGGACACGGCAAGGCGCTCGGCTACCACCTGCTGACCCTTGCCCTGGAAGAACGGCCGGTCGGCGACGCCAGCGGCTAGCCGGCGGACCCGGTGGCGAAGCGCCTGCGGGAGTCCTCGATGTGCCGCAGGTTCTGGTGGGTCCAGGAGCACATCGTGTCGACGGTGGCCCGCAGACCGCGCCCGGGGCCGGTCAGGGTGTACTCGACGCGCGGCGGCACGGTGGGGTGCACCTCGCGGTGGACCAGGCCGTTGCGTTCCAGCATGCGCAGGTTCTGGGTGAGCATCTTGTGGCTGATGCCCTCGACCTCCGCGCGCAGCTCGCTGAAGCGCAGGGTGCGCTCGCCCAGGGCCTCGATGATCAGCAGGGCCCATTTGTTGGCGACGTCCGAGAAGATCTCGCGGGCGAGGGAGTCGGCGCGGCGCAGATCCGCCTCGTCGGGCAGGCCGCTGTACTGCTTGGTCACCATCAGGTTCCCCTGTCACGGAAAAGTGCGTTCTTCCAGGTCAGCGTTCACTCTCCTAGGGTTTCCAAGGAACCGCAAGAGAGTGCGGACGCCCGATGCCGAGGAAACGGAGCCACCCATGGCCATCACCCTGATCGACCCGCCCGGACTGCCCGAGATCGGCGCCTACCGGCAGGTGTCGGTCGCGACCGGCTCGAAGCTGGTCTTCGTCGCCGGCCAGGTCTCCTGGGACGCGGACGGGACGACGGTGGGCGAGGGCGACCTCGCCGCCCAGGTCGAACGCTGCTATCTGAACGTGGCCACCGCGCTGGCCGCGGCCGGTGCCACCTTCCGTGACGCGGCGAAACTGACCGCCTACGTCGTGGACTGGACGCCGGACAAACTGCCGGTGTTCCTGTCCGGAGTGGCCCGGGCAGCCGACCGGCTGGGCATCACTCCGCTCCCGCCCGCCTCGCTCATCGGGGTCGCGGCCCTGGACGTCCCCGACCATCTGGTGGAGGTCGAGGTCACCGCCGTCCTCGACTGACCGGCCGGGGGCCGTTCCCCGCCGGGCGGGGAACGGCCCGGGCTGAGGCAGAATGCGCACATGAGTCTGTTCCGCGACGACGGCATCGTGCTGCGCACCCAGAAGCTGGGCGAGGCGGACCGGATCATCACCCTGCTCACCCGCACCCACGGACGGGTCCGGGCGGTGGCGCGCGGCGTGCGGCGCACCAAGTCGAAGTTCGGGGCGCGGCTGGAGCCGTTCTCGCACGTCGACGTGCAGTTCTTCGCGCGCGGCAGCGAGCTGATCGGCCGCGGACTGCCGCTGTGCACCCAGGCCGAGACCCTCGCCGCCTACGGGCAGCCCATCGTGACCGACTACGCCCGCTACACCGCCGGCACGGCCATGCTGGAGACCGCCGAGCGCTTCACCGACCACGAGGGGGAGCCCAACGTCCAGCAGTACCTCCTGCTGGTCGGCGGGCTGCGCACCCTCGCGAGCGGGGAGCGTACGCCGGGCATGGTGCTGGACGCGTTCCTGCTGCGCTCGCTGGCGATGGGCGGCTACGCGCCCAGCTTCGAGGACTGCGCCAAGTGCGGGCTCCCCGGACCGAACCGTTTCTTCTCCATCGCCGCGGGCGGGGTGATCTGCGGCGACTGCCGGGTGCCCGGGAGCGTCGTCCCCTCGCCCGAGGCGCTGCGGCTGCTCGGCGCGCTGCTGACCGGCGACTGGCCGGCGGCGGAGGCCGCCGAGAGCCGGCACGTACGGGAGGGGAGCGGGCTGGTGTCCGCGTATCTGCACTGGCATCTGGAGCGCGGGCTGCGGTCCTTGAGATTCGTGGAGAAGGGCTGACCGGGGTTACGCTCGACCGCAGAGCTTTCGAACCGTGGAGAGTCCCCTATGGCCGCCGTCCAGCGCCGGTTCCTGTCCCGGCAGCACCGTGAGTACCGGGCGCCCGATCCCCACCCCTCCGGCGCGCAGCCGCCGAAGCTGCCGGGTGAACTGATCCCGCGGCACGTGGCGATCGTCATGGACGGCAACGGCCGCTGGGCGAAGGACCGCGGGCTGCCGCGCACCGAGGGGCACAAGGTCGGTGAGACCGTCGTCCTGGACGTGGTCAAGGGCTGCCTGGAACTCGGCGTCAAGAACCTCTCCCTGTACGCCTTCTCCACCGAGAACTGGAAGCGCTCCCCGGAGGAGATCCGCTTCCTGATGGCGTTCAACCGCGATGTGATCGACCGGCGCACCGACGAACTCGACGCGATGGGCGTCCGCATCCGCTGGGCCGGGCGCGAGCCCCGGCTGTGGAAGTCGGTGGTGACCAAGCTCAAGGCCGCCGAGGAACGCACCCGCGACAACGACGCGATGACCCTGTACATGTGCGTCAACTACGGCGGCCGGGCGGAGATCGCCGACGCGGCGGCCCGGCTCGCGGCGGACGTGGCGGCGGGGCGCCTCGACCCGGCGAAGGTCACCGAGAAGACCGTCGCCCGGTACATGTACCACGCCGACATGCCGGACGTGGACCTGTTCATCCGGCCCTCGGGCGAACAGCGCACCTCCAACTACCTGATCTGGCAGAGCGCCTACGCCGAGATGGTGTTCCAGGACATCCTGTGGCCGGACTTCGACCGGCGGGACCTGTGGGACGCGTGCGTGGAGTACGCCTCCCGCGACCGCCGCTTCGGCGGGGCACTGCCCAACGAGGTCCTGCTCGCGCAGGAGGCCGCCGCCGAGCGGCGCGGGGACGTCAGCGGCTGAGGACCGGATCGCCGACGGCGAAGACCCAGTCGGAACAGTACGACTCGGGAAGCGCCTCCAGCTCCAGCCGCAGCACGTCCGTGACATCGAGGTCGAAGCTCTCGCTCTCCCCGAACGTGAAGGTCCGGCTCGCCAGCACCTCCCCGTCGCCGCGCACGGTGAACCGTACGGTCTCCTCCACCGAGGTGTCGTGGAACCCGGCGGTCAGGCGCAGCGACGTCCAGGAGCGGCCGAGGTTGTAGGAGACCGGCTCCTCCAGGACGCAGGTGCTGAAGCTGAGGGAGTCCTCGTACGCGACGCCGTCGATGTGGACGGGCTCGGGCACCACGCCGTAGGGCAGGCTCACCGGTTCGAGCGACACCAGCGGCGCGGGGCCGGTCTCCGGCGGATCCAGGATGATCTCCCCGCCCGCTTCCTCCCCGGCTTCCTCGCCCACCTCCTCGCCGTCGCCCGGCCCCGGCCGGGTGACGGTCACCGTCACGGTCGCCTCCGGCGCGGCCGAGGCGCCGTCCGCCCCGGAACCACCGGCCAGCAGATAGCCGCCGGCCCCGCCCAGCGCGATCGCCGCCACCGCCCCGGCGGCCAGCAGCGGCAGCTCGCGGCGGCGTCGCGGCCCCGGAGCGGGCGCGAAGGGCGGAGGCGGCGGCGGGGACGTGACACGCCCGGTGTGCGCGCTCACCGCCCGCACCTCCCGCACCCACCCGGTCAGGCTGTGCGGGCGGCGCTCCGGGCGGGCCTCGAAGAGCCGCGGCAGCGTCGCGGAGCCCGCCACCCCCGGCAGCGCGCCGAACGCCTCCCGCAGCTCCTCCGGGGTGGTGGGCGGGGACTGCCCGCTGAGCAGGAAGTACGCCAGCGCCCCGAACGCGTACCGGTCGGCGGCCGGCGACCGCTTCCCCTCGTACACCTCGGGCGCCGCGAACCCCGGGGTCAGCCACGGCTCGGCGGTGTGATGCTCGGTGGCCAGCTTGCTCAGCCCGAAGTCCACCAGCGTCGCCTGGCCGTCCGCGTCCACCATCACATTGCCCGGCGACAGATCGCCGTGGATGACGGTGCGCCCGGAGGGCGTGGCGGCGCCCGAGTGCAGCCAGTCGAGCACCTCGGCGAGCTGTTCGAGGGTGCGCAGCACGGCCCGCCGCTCGGCGGGCAGCGCCAGCTCCGGCGACAACTCGGCGCGCCAGTCCCGCAGATCGAGCCCGTCCACATGGTTCATCACCAGACACAGCGCCCGCCCGGTGGTCGGCGCGCCCCGCCCGGCCGGGTGGGGCGGCGGCCCCTCGAAGTGCTCGCGGACCCCGACCACCCCGACCCGGTGCGCGAACCGCAACAGCTCGGCCTGCTCGTTCCACTTGGCGCTGATCTCGGCGAACCGCTGCCGGCTGACCGTCCGCCGCATGTCCAGCACCTTGACGACCACGGGCTCGGTGCCCCCGGACAACTCGATCTCGGCGAGATACAGCACGGCCTCGCCACCCCGCCCGATGGACCGCACCAGCCGATACCGGTCCGCGGCCCCCTCCGGCCCCACGAACAGACTCCCCGCCACGCTGCCCCCATCTCCCCCGGCGACAAGGAAACTCAGCGTACGCGCCGGGTGTGTCAGTCGTCAGGCCCCGCCCCGGGCACGAAGGCCCGCCGGATTTCCTCGGCGGCTGCGGGCCGGCCGGAGTTCTCCAGGATTTTGATGATCCGATCGATGAACAGGGTGTTGTCGACGGAGATGTCCGCGTGGCGCATCAGATCGACCAGCGCCTCCACGACCGTCCGTTCCGACTCGGTGAGAGGGGTGTCCTCCACCGGCTCCGAGGGGTTCAGCGGGGAGGCGGCGGCATCGGGGAGCTCCTGATTGTTGGCCGCGGCCGACAGCAGGGTGAACAGACCGATGAGATCCACCGTTTCGTGCAGCTTGCTCTCGTCCCTGGACAGCCACCACACGAGGGCGCTGCCCGGATCCTTGAGCACGTCGTCCCCCAGGTAGGCGCGCTTGCTCCGTTCGTGGTGGCGCTCGTGTTCCCACACCTCCTCGTCCTTGCGGACCCGGGCCAGCTTCTCCAGCCGCTCCCGGTCGGGCCCGGGAAGGGAGAGCGAGATGTCCCGGGCCATCGCCACGACCAGCCGGCGGTCGTCGGGGGCCGCGACTCCCAGCTCCCCGCTGAGCAAGTGCTGCGTGAGGGAGACCTGTGAGGGATGCCCCCGGCCGGTCACCGCCTGGGCCCGGGCGATCACGGACCCGGCGGCGAGCGCCGCCCCGTCCAGCGGATACGGGGAACCGTCCCCGGAGCCCGTCTCGTACCAGCGGACGGTGGCCGAGAACTCGACGTGGTAGTCCGGGGCAGCGGTGGGCAGGGCCACCCGCTCGACGCGGTGCTCCCGGTACCGGGGCCCGTCGAAGGACGGCTGGGGGAGGTATCCGGCGTCGGCGGAGGGCTCCTCGCGTGTACGCGTGGCCGTGGCCGCGAGGGTGCACAGCACGGTGAGGGCCAGGATGCTCCAGGACCACTGGGGCCAGTCCAGGCTGATGCCGATGATGAGGAACAACAGGACGGAGAGCACCGTCAGATAGCCCATCAGGGTCTTGTGGTTGGAGGTCATCCGACGGGTTCCTCTTCCTGTGCGAGGTCGATGGTGTCCAGCAGAAGATGGGTGATCGGCAGCCGCTCGGGTGCGGCATGGGCCCAGTGGCGGGCCGCCGCGTACATCTCCTGAAGGTGGTACGGGTGATGGCGTGCGGCGTTCACCAGCACCGTGAGCAGCAGTTCCGGGCTGCGGCCCTCGGCACACGCGTGCAGCCACCTCCCCAGTGCCTCCCGCCACCGTTCGCACGGCTCCCGTTCGAGCACCACGCGCCAGCCGGCGGTGAGCACGTCCGGGAGGCCGGGCCGGAGGATGAGCGGCGCGGGCGGGGTGGTGAGACGGAAGGGGTCGGCGAGTTCGAGGAAGAACCGGGCATCGAGTTCCCAGGGCCGGCTTCCCTCGGGCGGATTGGCGAGCCGGCCGAGCATGAAGCGCAGTTTCCGAGGGTCCACCACCTGCTGGCGCAGTGCCTCCAGCGCCACGGGAGTGGCGCCCGCGTGGTCCTCGCGCCTGGCGAGCTGATGCAGCCGGACCAACGCCTGGTGCGGGTGGGTGTGTGCGATGACGCCCGTGCACACACCGGCGATCACCGTGCGGAGCTTGTCGGTGATGGTCCGGTCCGTGCACCAGAGGTAGAGGGTGTTCCTGAACCTGCCGGCGTACTCCTCGCTGCGCAGGCCGCGCTCCAGAGCATCGGCGGCGACCGCCATGAGTTCGCGCCCGGCACCCGGGCCGGTCCAGCTGCGGGCCAGTGCCTCCAGGTCCTCCGGGCGGCCGGTGCGCAGGCACTGCTCGGCGAACCGGTCCATGAGGGCCGCGCGTTCATCGGAATTCAGCGTCACTTCACGGGCCACCCGGTCCACCCACACCCGGAAGGCGTCCCGCAGATCGGGCCGATTGGTCCAGAAGTGGAACCGTACGGCCCGGTCGTAGGCGAGCTGCGTGAAGCGCACCCGGCCGTACGCGTCGGTCTCGGCGTCGACAGCGGCGAGCAACTGGGAGAGATCGGCGCGCTCCAGCGGAGTGCCGGGTTCCTCCGGGGGCTGGTCGAGGACGTCGTACAGAATCTGCGTGGCCTTGAGGACGGACTCACCGAGCGCGCCGTTGAGCATGGCGGCGGAGATCAGCAGGGCACGCTGCCAGCCCCGCCGGTGCCGGGCGATGCGGTTGCTGACGTCGCGGGTCCAGGGGCGGGTGGCGAGCAGTGCGTGGTCGCACCACTGGGCGAACGAGTCGCCCTGCTGGGTCTGCCGGGCCGAGCCGATGAGTATGGCCAGCTCGGCGGTCTGGCCCATGGAAGCGCCGGACAGGCGTTTGTCGAGCGGTGGATACCGGACGTCGGCACGCCGCAGCCGGATCTGCCCGTCCAGACGCAGATAGCGCTGCAACACCTCGGTACTGTCCGGGCGCCCGAGACGGGCGGTGAAAGGCCGCAGTTCGGCCGGGGTGAAGTCGTGGTCCGGCGGCAGGACGACGACGAGCTGGGCGCCGCGTGCCCGGATCTCGGTGTAGTAGGCGGCCAGTCTGCCGCGGATGACGGAGAGCGGATGGGGGCCGGTGCGGGTGAGGTCGAGGAAGAGCCTGTCGCCGCTCTCCACCGTCTCCGGATCGAGAATCGGCTCGCCGGGACTGTCCGGCGTGTCGTTGAGCTCGGTGATCCCCCGCACGGCCGACCGGGGAGGCCGCAACAGCATCATGGCCGCACTGCGCCGGCCGGTACCGGCGGCACCGGAGAGGAGGGCCACGCCGTGCTCCTCCAGCAGTGACTGGGCGGCGCCGAAGCCGCCGGGGGAGACGAAGCGCTGGGTGAGCCAGCGCAGATAGGCCTCGGCGATGACCCGCCGGTCGCGTCGGACGGACAGAGTTCCGTCCGAAGTGGTGTGGAAAACCACCTGAGTGCCGCTGCCGGTGTGGACAGGTCCGCTGGCCTGGTTGAGGAGAGCTCCGATCACCGAGTTGGGATTCACCGGCCGGACTCCGGTGTGTCATCGTCGCGCTGAGGGGATCCGACATTCACTTGGCCGGAACCGAAGTTCAGACCCGTTCCCCGCACATCCCCTGAGATCATCGCCCCGGAACCGGTGTGCACCGAACCCGAGGGCTGGTTGATGACCGTTCCGGAGTTGGGGGAGTTATGGGTGACACGAGAGTTGTCGGTATGCACGCCTCCGGTCACGTCGCTCAGTTGGTGCGACGTGCCCACACGTCCGCTGACGGAGTTGCTGATCGACCCGGGACCGGGCGCGGGGGGCGCGTCCTCCCCGTTGGTCTCCCGCATGCCCCGGGCCGCGAGCTCCGGCACATACTGCAAGACCTCGTCCACGATGTGATCAAGGTCCACCTGGGACCGGTGTTCGAAACGCACGTACTGCGCCTTCGCGAGGAAAGCCAGTGCCTCCGGCAGTTCGGTCTCCGTCAGGCGGGTCATCTCGCGGCTGATCAGCACCGGGATGACCGGGATGCCGAACTCGTGGGCCTGAAGGATCTCCCGGCGTGTCCAGTCGGTCTCACTGTCCAGGGCCCGGCCGCCTGTTCGGGCGGGGAACGCGGCCCACTTCCGGCCGATGATGGCCAGGAGAATCCGGCAGCGCCGGATGGCGTCTTCCAGTTCCTTCTCGTAGTCCTTTCCCGCCTGGATGGAGTGGCTGGCGTAGAACACGCGGTCACGTCCGAAGCGGCGGGCCAGCTCGCTCTGAATGTGCACGGCCGCCATTTCCTCATCGCCCGTACGGTAATTGATGAAGACTTCCGGAGAATTGGGCATGACAGGATCACCTTTCTGGTGGGGAGAGACTGCTGAAGGTCGGGAAGTGAAACTGCGGCGAGGGGCGGTCGTCAGCCGGCGGGCCGCAGTGAAGCGGTGATGCGCGGGGAGAGTTCCCGCACCGCTCCGTGGGTGGCGAACCGGTTCAGTTCGCGGTGCAGGCGGCGCAGGTCGGTGCCGATGGTGGCCGAGTCGACGACATCGACCGAGCGGAGGAGGGCGTCCGTCACCGCGCACGCGTGGTCGATCTCGCCCGCCGTCGCGTGGGCCAGCGCGCGGCGGATGCCGAAGCGGGCGCGGGAACGCATGGCGCCGGTGCCCAGCCGGCCCAGCTGGTGGTCGAGTACCGCCGCCGCTTCGGCGGGGCGGCCCAGGTCGTACAGGCACCAGCCCTCGGCCATCGCGGCCGGGTCGCCCACGTTCGAGGTGCCGATGACCGGCGCCGGGGAGTCACCCGGGTCGCGTGAGAGCAGGTCACGGGCCCGGTCCAGGCTGCGTCGGCAGGCGGTTTCGTTGCCGTCGAGGGCGTGGCCCTGTGCCTCCCGGACGGCCGCCAGGCCCCGGATCCGGGGCGGTGCCGAGGAGTGCTGAGCGGCACGGGCCAGGGTGATGGTCGCGTCGGCGTCCCCGGCGTACATGGTGATCAGCGCGCGCCGCACCAGCGCGTAGTGGGCCAGGTCGTGGTCACCGCCCGCTTCCGCCAGGCCGACCGCGTGATCGGTCCAGCGCTGCGCCGAGTCGCTGTCGCCCGCCTCCTGGGCCATCCAGCCGGTGAACTCGGCGTAGCGGGAACCGAGGAGGAGCAGTCCCCGCCGGACGGGTTCGCCGGTGCGGTTGGCCTGGTCGGTGACGGCCCGGGTCTGGGCGGTCAGCGCCGGGAGCACCGCCCGCGGGCCGGCTACCTGGCCGAGCTGGCGGAACTGGTCGAACAGCGAGCGCAGGAAGGTCAGCGAGGCGCCCTCTTCCGGTGTGGCCGAGGTCGCTGCCGCCGCCGGAGCTGGATCCGCGCCGGCCATGCTTGCTACCAGGACGGATGCCGTCCCCGCACGTACTGCGGCGCGGCGCCGTACCCCTTCACCCTGCGGTGCGGCGAGTGCGGTGAGCCGGCCGTTCGCGTTCAGGGCGGTGTCGCACAGGCGTGCCAATTGAGGGGGTGGCTGCTTGTCGCCCCGCTCGATTTTGCTCAGATGGCCTTTGCTGTAATGGATCTTCTGCGCCAGCCGGGCCAGGCTCAGCCCGGCTTCTTCCCGCAGTCTGCGTAATTCGCTGCCGAATCGGGTGTCCGTCACAGCGAAAAGCGTGCGGCACCACGAGAGGGGCTCACAAGGTGGTCAGGGGTGTTTCCCGTTTCCTCTTGCCGCCGTGCATTCGTCGCAGGTGCCGAAGATCTCCACGGTGTGGCCGACGTCCGTGAAGCCGTGGTCGCGGGCCACCGCCTCGGCCCATTTCTCCACCGCCGGGCCTTCCACCTCCACGGCCTTGCCGCAGATCCGGCAGACCAGGTGGTGATGGTGGTCGTCGGTGCTGCACCGGCGGTAGACGGCTTCGCCGTCGCTGGTGCGCAGGACGTCGACCTCGCCGGCGTCCGCCAGTGACTGGAGGGTCCGGTAGACGGTGGTCAGGCCGACCGAGTCGCCGCGGTGTTTGAGCATGTCGTGCAGCTCCTGCGCGCTGCGGAACTCGTCCACCTCGGCCAGCGCCGCCGCCACCGCCGCACGCTGGCGGGTCGACCGGCCACGGACCGGGGGTCCTGGCGTGTCCACGTCTACCACTGCTCCCTGCTGGTGCTGGGCGTCCTTGTGCGCCCCAAGGGTAGCGGCTCGGCTAGGGCCGGGCCGCCAGGGCGTTCTCGGTGGCGGGGGACGGCCGCGCCGCCCGGCGGGCGCGGCGCCGGGCCAGGGGCAGGGCCAGCAGCGACACCACCGCGAAGACGCCGAGGGCGATCAGGACGATCGTCGCGCCGGGCGGTACGTCCGCGTGGTACGAGGTGACGGTACCGGAGATCGAGACCAGCACGCCCACGCCCATCGAGAGAATCAGGGTCGCCTTGAAGCCGCGGGTGACCGCCTGGGCCGTCACCACGGGGATCACCATCAGCGCGCTCACCAGCAGCAGCCCCACCACCCGCATGGCGACCGTCACCGTGGCCGCGGCCGTGACCGCGAGCAGGAGGTTCAGGGCGCGGACCGGCAGCCCGGAGACCCGGGCGAACTCCTCGTCCTGGCAGACGGCGAACAGCTGCCGGCGCAGACCCAGCGCCACGCACAGCACGAACGCCGACAGGACGCAGATCGCCGTGATGTCCTGCGGGGAGACGGTGGTGATCGAGCCCCACAGGTAGGTGGTGAGGTTGGCGGTCGAGCCGCCGGGCGCCAGGTTGATGATCATGACGCCGCCCGCCATGCCGCCGTAGAACAGCATCGCCAGCGCGATGTCCCCGCGCGCCCGCCCCGAGGAGCGCAGCAGCTCCATGGCGACCGCGCCGAGCGAGGAGACCAGGACCGCCATCCACACCGGGTTGGCCTGGAGGAGGAACCCCAGCGCCACCCCGGTCAGGGCCACGTGTCCGATGCCGTCGCCCATGAGGGCCTGGCGCCGCTGGACGAGGAAGATCCCCACCGCGGGCGCGGCCACCCCGATCAGCAGCGCGGCCAGCAGGGCCCGCTGCATGAAGGCGTAATCCAGGAGGTCCAGCATCACAGGATCCCCGTTTCCAGCTCGTGCGGATGGCAGGCGTTGGTGGCTTCCACCAGGCCCGCCGACAGGGAGACCGAGCGGGTGATCAGCGGCTCCAGCGGGCCCAGCTCGTGCAGGACGACCAGGGTGGACACGCCCTGCGCCAGCTGGCTGCGCAGGGTGTCCGCCAGGATCCGCTGGCTGGCCAGGTCGACGCCGGCCAGCGGCTCGTCCATGATCAGCAGCTCCGGCTCGCCGGCCAGCGCCCGGGCGATCAGCACCCGCTGGTGCTGGCCGCCGGACAGGGCCTCCACCGGGTCCCTGGACCGGTCGGCGAGGCCGACCAGCTCCAGCGCCCGGTCCACCGCCGCCCGGTCCGCGCGCCCCAGGGGCCGCAGCCGGCGCCGCGCGAGCCGCCCGGCGGAGACCACCTCGCGTACGGTCGCGGGCACCCCGCCGGCCGCCGTGGAGCGCTGCGGTACGTACCCCACCCGGCGCCAGTCGCGGAACCGCCGCACCGGAGTGCCGAACAGCGCCAGCTCGCCGCCGGTGACCGGCACCTGGCCGACCGCCGCGCGGACCGCCGTGGACTTGCCCGAGCCGTTGGCGCCGAGCAGGGCCACCACCTCGCCCCGCCCCACGGTCAGATCGATGCCGCGCAGCACGGGCCGGCCGCCCAGCTCGGCGTGCACGCCGCGCAGGGTCAGCGGGGGCTCGGCTATGGCGGGGTCCGCTGCCGGTTCCATGCGGGGTCCTTTCCTTCCGTCCGTTACGAGGCGCCGAGCGCGTCGCGCAGGGCCGCCAGATTGGCGCGCATGACCTCCAGGTAGTCAGCGCCGGCGGACCGGTCGGTGATTCCCTCCAGCGGGTCGAGGACGCCGGTCTTCAGCCCGAGGTCGTCGGCGAGGGTGCGGGCGGTGGCGTCGCTGGCCAGGGTCTCGAAGAACACGGTGCTGACGTTGTCCCGCGCGGCGACCTCGTGCAGGTCGCGCAGCCGGGCCGCGCTGGGCTCCGACTCGGGGTCGATGCCGGCGATGGCCTCCTCGTGCAGCCCGTACCGTTCGGCGAGGTAGCCGAAGGCGGCGTGGGTGGTGATGAAGGTCCTGGTCTCGGTCTCGGCGAGGCCCGCGGTGAACTCCTCGTCGAGGGTGGTGAGCTGGGCGATCAGCGCCTCGGTGTTGGCCTCGTAGTCGGCGGCGTTTTCCGGGTCGGCCTCGGCCAGCGCGTCGCCGACGCCCTGGGCGACCTCGGCGTACTTCACCGGGTCCAGCCAGATGTGCGGGTCCTCGGCGCCGTGGTCGTGACCGTGGTCGTGGTCATGTCCGTGGTCGTCGTGCTCGTCGTCGCCGTGCTCGTCGTCGTGCGCGTGGTCCTCGTCCGTCCCGTGCGCCTCCAGGGACGTGAACGAGGTGGCCTCGACGATGTTCCCGACGCCGGACTGGGCGATCGCCTCGTCGACGGCCGGCTGGAGCCCCTTGAGATACACGATGACGTCCGCCTCGGTCAGCCGGGCGGTCTCCTTGGGACTCAGATCGAGATCGTGCGGCTCCACGCCCGGCTTGGTGAGCGTGGTGACCGTGACGTGCTCACCGCCGATCCGCTCCGCCAGGAACTCCATGGGGTAGAACGACGCCGTCACGGCCAGGGTGCCGTCCGGGCCGCCGCCGCCGCCCGCCGTGCCGGAGTCCGATCCGCAGGCGGTCAGGGTGAGCACGCCGAGGGCCGCAGCACCGGCGGCCAGCGTGCGGGCGGGGGATATCCGGGGGCGGCGTCGTCTGCTCATGACAGCCATTTTCAAGTGGGATGGAAACCATTGTCAAACGTTGGACCGAGTATGTGACCGGTACCTCCCGATGGCTTCCCGATGGCCCCGATACCCGCCGGTGATCCGGCCCTCACGATTTGCTGCGGCCCCCTCGTACGCCGGTAATCTGGGGCCACTCCATCGTCGTCCTGAAGAGAGCACCGTGGCCGCCGACAAGATCGACACTATCGTCAGCCTCAGCAAGCGCCGTGGCTTCGTCTACCCGTGCAGCGAGATCTACGGCGGGCAGCGCGCCGCCTGGGACTACGGTCCGCTGGGCGTGGAGCTGAAGGAGAACATCAAGCGCCAGTGGTGGCGTTCGATGGTCACCTCGCGCGACGACGTGGTCGGGATCGATTCCTCCGTCATTCTGGCCACCGAGGTGTGGGAGGCATCCGGTCACGTCGCGACCTTCACCGACCCGCTCACCGAGTGCACCTCCTGCCACAAGCGTTACCGCGCGGACCACCTGGAGGAGGCGTACGAGGCCAAGCACGGCCACCTCCCCGCCACCGGTCTGAGCGAGCTGAACTGCCCGAACTGCGGCAACAAGGGCACCTTCACCGAGCCCAAGCAGTTCTCCGGCCTGCTGTCCACCCACCTCGGCCCGACTCAGGACTCGGGCTCGGTGGCGTACCTGCGCCCGGAGACCGCGCAGGGCATCTTCACCAACTTCGCCTCCGTGCAGCAGACCTCGCGGCGCAAGCCGCCGTTCGGCATCGCCCAGATGGGCAAGTCGTTCCGCAACGAGATCACGCCCGGCAACTTCATCTTCCGCACCCGCGAGTTCGAGCAGATGGAGATGGAGTTCTTCGTCAAGCCCGGCGAGGACGAGCAGTGGCAGATCTACTGGATGGAGCAGCGCTGGAACTGGTACCGCGGCCTCGGCCTGCGCGAGGAGAACATGCGCTGGTACGAGCACCCGAAGGAGAAGCTGTCGCACTACTCCAAGCGCACCGCCGACATCGAGTACCGCTTCAACTTCGGCGGCTCGGAGTTTGGTGAGCTGGAGGGCGTGGCCAACCGCACGGACTACGACCTGAGCGCGCACTCCAAGGCCTCCGGCCAGGACCTCAGCTACTTCGACCAGGAGGCCGGCGAGCGCTGGACCCCCTACGTCATCGAGCCGGCCGCCGGTGTCGGCCGGGCCATGCTGGCGTTCATGCTCGACGCCTACGTCGAGGACGAGGCGCCCAACGCCAAGGGCAAGCTGGAGAAGCGCGTCGTGATGCGCTTCGACCCGCGGCTGGCGCCGGTCAAGGTCGCGGTGCTGCCGCTGTCCCGCAACCCGCAGCTGTCCCCGAAGGCGAAGGGGCTGGCGACCGCGCTGCGCCAGCACTGGAACATCGAGTTCGACGACGCGGGCGCCATCGGCCGCCGCTACCGCCGCCAGGACGAGATCGGTACGCCGTTCTGCGTCACCGTCGACTTCGACACCCTGGAGGACAACGCGGTGACCGTGCGCGAGCGCGACACCATGAAGCAGGAGCGCGTCTCGCTGGACCAGATCGAGTCCTACCTGGCCAGCCGCCTGATCGGCTGCTGAGCAGTACACGTCCCACCGTGGCCCGGTCCCGCGCCGGCGGGGCCGGGCCACGGCCGTTACCGGGTCACTTCTCCCACCCCGCGGTGTCGATCGCGCAGTCGAACGGTGCGGGGAGCGCCACCGTCGGGCCGAACAGCACGGTGTTCTGCTGCTGGTAGCCCTGGGCGGAGGGTGCTGTGTACACGGTGAGGCTGCCCTTCTGCATATCCACCAGGAGGTAGACCGGGACGCCCGCCACCCCGTAGCACTCCACCTTGTCGTACCGGTCGACATCCGCCGTGGACGCCGAGGTCAGTTCGGCGACGAGCGACAGGGCGTGCCCCGGCAGCCGCGGACTGCGGATCCGGGTGGCCTGGACGTCCGCCACGTGGAGATCGGGGCCGAACGCACGGCTCATCTCGGGAAAGATGTAGAGGCAGGGAGCGACACTCACCCGGTGCCCCGCGGGGAGGTGGGGCCGGAGCTGATCCGCCAGGGACTCCATGATGTCCAGGTAATACCCCTGCGACCATGACGACATGATGATCTTTCCCCCGGTGATCTCCGCCCGATACCCCTCGGGCACCTCCATCTCCTCCAGCGTCTGACACAGCTCCTCGAACAGTGCCGGGGACGGTATCGACATCGGTCGCTCTATCACCATCGTCATGATGCACCTCCTCAGGCGCCCGGGCCAGTAACCACACAAAGTGGAGGAGTGGCTACTGACAGCGCCCCGTGTCCGGTGCTCAGCCCCGCAGGCCGCGCAGCAGCAGGGCGACGACGGCGGCGAGGGCGTCGTCGGCGTGCGCGGGTTGGTGGAAGACGGCGGTGGCCCGGTGCACGGTGCGACGGGGGAGGGGCCGGGCTCCGGGCGACCGCCGCCGGCCGGATACGGGACAATGGGCGGATGACCGCACCGCCCGTACCCTCCCTCCAGATCGGACCGCACACCGTCGACCCGCCCGTGGTGCTCGCCCCCATGGCCGGGATCACGAACGCGCCGTTCCGCACCCTGTGCCGGGAGTTCTCCGGGGGCCGCGGGCTGTTCGTCAGCGAGATGATCACCACCCGGGCCCTGGTCGAGCGCAACGAGAAGACCATGCAGCTCGTCCACTTCGACGCCGCCGAGAAGCCGCGCTCCATCCAGCTCTACGGGGTCGATCCCGGCACCGTCGGCCGCGCCGTCCGCATGATCGCGGAGGAGGACCTGGCCGACCACATCGACCTCAACTTCGGCTGCCCCGTCCCCAAGGTGACCCGGCGCGGCGGCGGCTCCGCCCTGCCGTACAAGCGTCCGCTGCTGCGCGCGATCCTCCGCGAGGCCGTCCGGCACGCGGGCGGGCTGCCGGTGACGATGAAGATGCGCAAGGGCATCGACGACGACCACCTCACCTACCTCGACGCGGGCCGGATCGCGGTCGAGGAGGGCGTGACGGCGATCGCGCTGCACGGCCGCACGGCGGCGCAGCACTACGGCGGCGAGGCCGACTGGTCGGCGATCGCCCGGCTGAAGGAGGCCGTGCCGGAGATCCCGGTGCTCGGCAACGGCGACATCTGGACGGCGGACGACGCGGTGCGGATGATGCGCGAGACCGGCTGCGACGGGGTGGTCGTGGGACGCGGCTGCCTGGGCCGGCCGTGGCTGTTCGGCGATCTGGTGGCCGCCTTCGACGGCCGGGGGCCGCAGGCGTACGCGCGCCCCACGCTGGAGCAGGTCGCCGAGGTCATGGTGCGGCACGCCCGGCTGCTGGGGGAGTGGCTGGGCGACGAGGCACGCGGCGTCATCGACTTCCGCAAGCATGTCGCCTGGTACACCAAGGGCTTCTCGGTCGGCTCGGAAGCCCGCCGGAAGCTGGCGGTGGCCGGCTCGCTGGACGAGCTGTCCGCGCTGCTGGGCGAGCTGGATCTGACGCAGGAGTGGCCCCCGGGGGCGGACGGCCCCCGGGGACGGACCTCGGGGCGCAACCGGGTCGCGCTGCCGGACGGCTGGCTCGGCGACCCGTACGACTGCGCGGGGGTGGCGGCGGACGCCGAGCTGGACACCTCCGGGGGTTAGGCCGACGGCCGGGCCGGGGCTCCGGGGCGCCCGAGTGCGGGCGCCCCGGGCCCCGCCACGGTCAGCCGGCCGGGGCCGTCCGGGCGGGGACGGCTCGCCCGTGTCCTCCCGGCCGCCGTCCCGGCGCCGGGCGACTGCCGCCGCCGTACCCGCTGTCAGCAGCGCCGCCGTCACCAGCGCGGCGCTCAGCCACAGCGGGGCGCGCAGTCCGAGGCCGCCGGTCAGCGCGACGCCGCCCAGCCAGGGGCCGGCCGCCGCCCCGATGTTGAGGCAGGCGGTGGCGAAGCTGCCGGCCAGCGTCGGTGCGCCGGCCGCCGCGTACAGCACCTGGGAGATCAGGGTGCCGCCCACCGCGAACGACAGCGCGCCCTGCACCAGGGCGAGCGCCACCACCGCCGCCGGGTGCGCGGCGGTCAGCGCGAACACCGTCCAGCCCGCCGCCAGCGCCGCGCCCCCGCAGACGAGCAGCGGCAGCGGACGGGAGTCGGCGTACCGGCCGCTGATCCGCACCCCGAGGAACGCGCCGGTGCCGAACAGCATCAGCAGCGCCGGGACCGCCCCGTCGCCGAGCCCGGCGATGTCGGTGACGACGGGCGCGAGGTAGGTGAACGAGCAGAACGTCGCGCCGTTGACCAGCGCGCCGAGCAGCAGCATCAGCAGCAGCCGGGGCCGGCGCAGTACCCGCAGCTCCGCGCGGGCCCCGGCCGCCGGGGCGTCCGCGCCGCCGGGCGCCGCCGGGACGGACGCCAGTACCGCCACGACGGCGGGCAGGGTCACCAGCGCCACCGCCCAGAACGCCGCCCGCCAGCCCCACAGCTGGCCGAGCCACGCCCCGCCGGGCACCCCGGCGACGCAGGCGACGGTGGTGCCCGCGAGCAGGACGGCCAGCGCCCGGCCCTTGGCCCGCTCGGGCACGAGGGCGGTGGCGGTGCTCAGCCCGACGGCCAGGAACCCGGCGTTCGCCAGCGCCCCGGCCACCCGGGTGGCGAGCAGGACGGCGAAGCTGCCGGTCAGCGCACCGACGACATGGGCGAGGACGAAGACGGCGAGGAAGCCGGTGAGGGTGGCCCGGCGCGGCCAGGTGCGGCTGAGCAGGGCCATGAGCGGGGCGCCGGCCGCCATGCCCACCGCGAAGGCGGAGGTGAGCAGACCGGCGTCGGCGAGGGTGACCCCGAGGTCGGCGGCGATGTCCGGCACCAGGCCGGCCAGCATGAACTCGGAGGTGCCCTGGGCGAAGACCGCCAGGGCGAGAAGGTGCACGGCCAGGGGCATACGGGCCCTGGGTTCGTGGGACATGCGGAAGCTCCGTGGGTGATCGGTGGGATACCGGAAAGGGTTCACGGCACCGGTCGATCGGGCGCGGGGCACGGCGGGCGGCACCGCCCGCGCCAAGGGGCGGGGGTGCGCACGCGGAGAGCACGGGGCGGCACGGAGTGTGCCGGGACGGGGGAATCCGTCGAGCGGGCTCGGC
This sequence comes from Streptomyces sp. NPDC059853, assembly GCF_042731495.1. Lineage (NCBI taxonomy): Bacteria > Bacillati > Actinomycetota > Actinomycetes > Kitasatosporales > Streptomycetaceae > Streptomyces > Streptomyces sp. NPDC059853. The sequence goes on along the minus strand of NZ_JBHWJL010000013.1, from coordinate 22,821 downwards.
CGGCGCCACCGGATGACCGGTGGCTAGCTTCTGGACGCCTCGGGGCTCGACATGGCCGTCAGGCTAGCAGCCTTCCCGCTCCAGTGCGTCGAGATATCCGGTCACCGAGGCCCGGTAGCTGCTGAGATGGGGGGTCAGCGCGCGCAGGGCCAGCAGCGCCGCCTCCCGGTCCCGCCCCAGGTCGAGCAGCGCGAGCGCGGCGAACGTACTGATCTCGTCCGCCAGCGGCCCGTCCGCGCCCCCGGTGGCGCGTTCGGCGCTCAGCAGGTCCGCGCCCTCCTGTGCCCGGCCGAGGTTGCGCAGGGTGCTGGCGTACTGGATGACGGCCTGCACGCGCAGGTCCCCGGAGAGCCCGGCGGCGAAGGCCGCCTCGTAGTAGCGGGCCGCCTCCTCCTCGCTGTCGGTGGCGTCGTGGGCGGAGGCCAGTTCGAACAGCGCGCGCGCCTCTCCCGGCCGCTCGGCCGCGAGCGCGCCCATACGGGCCCGGAAGGCGGCCGGTTCGAGGTCGTCGACGGCGTCCCACAGGGCCGCCAGCCGCTCGTCCCAGCCGCCGTCGCACGGATCGTCGTTCTGCATGGCGTGACTGTCGCACGGCGCCCGCCCGGCCGTCACCCGGTTATGCCGTGGTGGCCGGTTCCCGTACCTGCCGCACCGCCGCGCCCACCGCCGTGCGCAGGGCGAGCGGGGCCGCCGCCGACCAGGCCTGGGGGGAGCAGGCGTGCGGGTAAGGGACGGGGCCCAGGCTGTCCTCGCGGTCGTAGCCCGCGATCACCTCGGCCAGCCGCCAGCCGCTGCGGGCGGCCACGTCCACGACCGCGCCGGCCACCGTACGGGCCTGCTCGTGCAGCCCGTACCGGGCCAGGCCCAGCGCCGCGACCGCGTTGTCGTGCGGCCACACTCCGCCCCGGTGGTAGGAGAGCGGGTGGTAGGCGCCCTGGCCGCCGGCCACGGTGCGGATGCCCCAGCCGGAGAAGAACGCGGGGGACAGCAGCCGGCCGGCCACCGCCTCGGCCCGCTCCCGGTCGAGGATGCCCGACCACAGCAGATGGCCCGCGTCCGAGCCGAGCGCGTCGGCGCGGCGGCCGGTGCCGTCCAGGGCGAGGGCCGGGAAGCGGTCGGCGGGCAGCCAGAAGTCGCGGAGAAAACGGTTTTGCAGACCGGCGGCCGTCTCCTCCAGCCGGTCCGCCCAGCCGGGGTCGTCCCACACGGTGCGGGCCAGGCGCGCGGTACGGATCAGGGCGTCGTAGGCGTACCCCTGGGCGGTGGCCGCGCTGATGACGCCCTTGGCGGGGGAGCCGTCGGCGAAGCAGATGGCGCGGGCGGAGTCCTTCCAGCTCTGGTTGGCCAGCCCGCCCTCGTCCGCGCGGTACCGCAGATAGCCGTGCTCCTCCAGGCCGCCGTCGGTGAGCATCCAGCGCACCGCCGCCCGCGCGTGCGCTTCAAGACGGGCGGCAGGTTCCGGGTCGTGGACGGCGGCGTACGCCTCCAGCAGCACCAGGAACAGCGGGGTGCTGTCGACCGAGCCGTAGTAGCGGTCGTACGGCACCTGCCGGAAGTGGGCCAGTTCGCCGTGGCGCACCTCGTGGACGATCTTGCCGGGCTGGGCGATGCGCGCCGGGTCCTCGGTGCGGGCCTGGGTGGCGGCCAGCGCCAGCAGGGTGCCGCGGGCCAGCTCCGGGCGCTCCCGGAGGGCGAAGAGCGAGGTGATGAGGGCGTGCCGCCCGAGCAGGGTGAGGAACCAGGGCACGCCGGCCGCCGGTACGGCGACGGTCTCGCCCTCGGGGCCGGTGGCGGCCATCCGCAGCCCGTCGAGGTCGGCCAGGCCCCGGGCGCAGGCCAGGTCGAGTTCCGGCCAGCCGGAGGACGCGGGCTCGTCCACGCCGGTCCTGTCCGTACCGGGCTGCTCCGGCAGCGCGGGGACGGGCCGGGGCGCGGGGGCGCCGTGCGGGCGGGCGGTGACCTTCAGCAGCAGTTCGGCGATGCCGTGCGGCGGCAGCCGCAGCACCCAGCACAGCCGCCGCGCCCCGCTGCCGGTCTCCTCGACGGCGTCGGGCGCGGGCTCGGCGGTGACGACGGTGCTCGCCTCCCAGTCCCGGCGCCGGTACCCGAACTCGACGCCGTCGGGGAGTAACCGGCGGGTGCGCACCGCGTGCGGTTTCTCGTACCAGCGGTGGTCGGAGCGCAGTTCGAACTGGTCGGCGAAGTCGGCGTCCACGGTGAGCGCCAGCAGGACGGTCGACTCCTCGCCCCGGTTGCTGCGCAGCCGCAGCCGTTCGGTGAAGGTGCCGGAGCCGACGGTCTGCCGCCGGAAGACGGTGTGCGCCGGTGCCTCGGCGCGGCTGCCCGGCCGGGTGACGACCGCGGTGGCGGTGGCGGTCAGCTCGTCCGAGGGCGGCACCAGGACGGTCGGGCTGCTGCCGTCGATCGTCAGCTGCCAGCGGCTGAGGTGCCGGGCGTCCCGCGCGAACAGGCCGTCGGGCCGGGCCCCGCGTTCGCCGGTGATGTCCCCCGAGGGACCCACCGCCGCGAAGGTCCCGTCATGGACGAGCTGTTGGTGATGCGTGGAGGTGGTCACGAAGCCCCCCTGCGGCATAGGGCCGCGGCTCGGTGTGTTCGGTTGTGGTGGTGCTCAGGCCCTCGGTGGCGCCCTGGGCCAGCAGGTCGATGGTGAGCGCGGCCGTCCAGCCGAACGCGCGGCTGCCCCGGGCCGCGCCGGTGTACGGGTCCACGTACTCGGTGAACCGCGAGTCGGTGGCGGCCCGCAGCATCGCGGTGCGCAGCGCGGCGGCGCGGCGGCGCGCCCCGTACCGGCGCAGGCCGCGTTCCAGGAGCCAGTTGACGTTGAACCAGGCGGGCCCGCGCCAGTAGCGGCTGGCGTCGAAGGCGGCGCCGGTGAGCGCGTAGCTGGGCACCAGGGCGGTGGCCGTGCCGAGGCCGAAGTGCGGCCCGGTCATGGTGGCGATGAGCGCGTCGCTGATGCTCTCGGGGAGCCCGGGGACGATCAGCGGGATCAGCCCGGCGGCGCTGCGCTCGCGCACCGGGGCGCCGGCGCGTACGTCGTAGCTGAAGAACTGGCCGGCCTCCTCGTCCCACAGCCGCTTGCGCAGCGCGGTGGTGGCGGTCTCGGCGCGCACCAGGTGGTCGGAGGGGTCCTCGCCGATCTCCATGGCGATCTCGGCGAGCGCGTGCTCGGAGGCGATGAGCAGCGCGTTGAAGGCCGGGTCCTCGACGGCGAAGGGGTGCGGGGCGAGGTCGTCGCGGTAGCCGTGGTCGCGGTAGTCGAGGGCGAGCCGGACGTACTTGCCGTAGTCGAGGTCGGTGGGCCGGTCGCAGGGCGCGCCGTGCGCGAGGTCGGCGCGGGTGAAGGAGCCGGGCGCGGCGGGCGGCACGGCGGCGAGCGGCTGGTCCCAGCTGGGGCTGTTGTCCATGCCGGATTCCCACGGATGGACGATGGCGGCGAGTCCGTGGCCGCCGAGGTCGCGGCGTTCGGTGAGGTAGCGCTGCCAGGCGACCAGCTTGGGGTGGACGCGGGCCAGGAAGCCGCGCCGCCGGGAGGTGTCGGGGTCGGCGCGGTGGACCAGCCAGGCGGCGAGCGCGTGGAGGGGTGGCTGGACGATGCCGGAGGTCTCGACGTGGCGGGGGGCGCCGGCTCCGGCGCCGCGTCCGGCCGTGGTGCTGTGCCAGAAGTCGGGGCTGGGGAAGTAGGCGGTCAGCGGCACCTCGGGGTTGAACACGATGTGCGGGATCCGGCCGTCACCCCACTGGGCGGCGAGCAGCGTCTCCAGTTCCTGCTGGGCGCGCAGGGACGACAGGTGGCGCTGTCCGATGGCGATGAACCCGGAGTCCCAGCTCCACTGGTGGGGGTAGAGGCCGCGCGAGGGCACGGTGGAGGAGCCGGTCCAGTTGTCGAGGAGTACGTGGCAGGCACCGTCGTAGGCGGAGATCGCGTCGGGGGTGAGGGGGTGGCGGGAGCTGGGCTGGTCGGCTCGTTCCACGTGTACTCCGGTGCAGGTCGGGGCCGCCGTTTTTGTCGAGGACACCGTAGAGTTACGTCTACTTAACACGCAAAAGTAGCGCTGTAATATCTCCATCACAAGATGAAGTGGCGAACGTCATCAGATCGCTACCGGAGACGGACCGGTGCCCATGAGCCAGCCCAAGCCCGCGACCCAGGCCAGCGCGGGGCATCTGCTGCGGCTGATCCGGCGGGGACAGGCGGGTACCCGGGGGGAGTTGCAGCGGGTCACCGGGCTGTCACGGTCCACTGTCTCCGCCCGTCTCGACCAGCTTTTCCGGGCCGGATGGGTGCGCGAGCACGCGGGTGATCCGGTGGCCGATCCGACCGGTGGGCGGCCCGCGGTCAGGCTGGAGTTCGACGGGTCGCACGCGGTGGTGCTGGTTGCCGATCTGGAGACCCGGCACGCGCGGGCGGCTGTCCTCGATCTGAACGGGGAGGTGCTGGCCGAGCACTCCGGGCGGCTGCTGATCGACGACGGCCCGGTGGTGGTGCTGGACCGGCTGGCGTCCTGGTTCGCGGAGCTGCTGACCAAGGCGGGGGCCGGTCTGGGGTTGGTGTGCGGGGTCGGGCTCTCGGTGCCGGGGCCGGTCGATTTCGGCTCGGGGGAGATCGTCCAGCCGCCGATGATGCCGGGCTGGGACGGCTTCCCGGTGCGCGAGGAGCTGCGGGCGGCGCTGGTGCGGCACGGCGGGGAGTCCGCGGCGGAGCGGCTGCCGGTGCTGATAGAGAACGACGCCAATGTGATGGCGTACGCCGAGCAGCGCCTGGGATTCCCGGACTGCTCGGCGTTTCTGCTGGTCAAGGTGGGGACCGGGATCGGTGCCGGGGTCGTGGTCGACGGGGAGATGTACCGGGGGATCGACGGCGGCGCCGGGGATATCGGGCACATCCGGCTGACCGGTTTCCCGGACGCGCTGTGCCGGTGCGGGTCCTACGGCTGTCTGGCGGCGGTGGCCAGCGGGCGGGCGCTGGCGGAGCAGCTGACGGCGGCCGGGGTGCCGGTGGCGTCGGGGTCCGGGGTGCGCGATCAGCTGGCGATCGGGCAGCCGGACGCGGTGCGCCTGGCGCGGGCGGCCGGGCGGCAGGTGGGGGAGGTGCTGGCCACGGTGGTGACCCTGCTGAACCCGGGGGTGCTGGTGATCGCCGGGGATCTGGCGGGGCCGCCGTTCCTGACCGGGGTGCGGGAGCTGCTGTACCAGCGGGCGATGCCGCGGATCACGGCGGAACTCCAGGTCGTGACGGGCCGGCTGGGGGACCGGGCGGGTCTGGCCGGGGCCGGGGCCATGGTCGTGGAGTACCTCTACGCGCCGGACCGGGCGGACGCGCGGCTGGCGGAGCTGGCGCGGGCGGGCGCGGCGCGGCAGGGCTGACCGGCCGGGACCGGGCGCCTTCTTTACTCAAACTTTCCCTGGAACCAGGTGTCGTTTCGCGGGGGTTGACACCCTCTCTGCCCCTTTTGTGCGGGTGCACTGCTCCACGTATGATGGAATAAGCGCTCAGATGAGCGTGCGCCGGGGTACTCTCCCGCTGTCAGGGCAGACAGCACCAGCCCCCGGATCCCGTCCGGGGGACCCTCCAAGGAGTCGAGTCTCGTGACACAGACCGTGGAACCACCCTCGATATCTCCCCCCTCGTCCCAGCCCACCCGCCCGGTGAAGTTCGTCTACGACTTCTCCGAGGGCGACAAGGACATGAAGGACCTGCTCGGCGGCAAGGGCGCCAACCTCGCCGAGATGACCCGGCTGGGCCTCCCCGTCCCGCCCGGCTTCACCCTCACCACCGAGGCGTGCCGGGCCTACCTCGCCACCGGCACCGAACCCGCCGGACTGCGCGACGAGGTGAGTGCGCACCTCGACGCGCTGGAGCGCCGGATGGGCAGGCGGCTCGGGCAGGGCGCCGACCCGCTGCTGGTGTCGGTGCGGTCCGGGGCCAGATTCTCGATGCCCGGCATGATGGACACCGTCCTCAACATCGGCCTGTCCGACACCTCGGTGACCGCCCTGGCCGACCGCTCCGGGGACGAACGGTTCGCCTGGGACTCCTACCGGCGCCTCATCCAGATGTTCGGCAAGACGGTCCTCGGCATCGACGGGGAACGCTTCGAACACGCCCTGGAGGAGGCCCGGCACACGGCCGGGGTCAGCAGCGACGTCGACCTGGACGCCGAACGGCTGCGCGCCCTGGTCACCACCTTCAAGGACCTGGTGCGCGACACGACGGGACACGACTTCCCCCAGGACCCGCGCACCCAGCTCGACCTCGCCGTCCGCGCCGTCTTCGCGTCCTGGAACGGCGACCGGGCGCGGCTGTACCGCCGCCAGGAGCGCATCCCCGACGACCTCGGCACCGCCGTCTCCGTCTGCGCCATGGTCTTCGGCAACCTCGGCCCCGACTCCGGCACCGGCGTCGCCTTCACCCGCGACCCGGCCACCGGACACCAGGGCGTGTACGGCGACTACCTCCCCAACGCCCAGGGCGAGGACGTGGTGGCCGGCATCCGCAACACCGTGCCGCTCGCCGACCTGGAGCGGATCGACCCCGCCTCCTACCGCGGGCTCCTGCGCATCATGGAGACGCTGGAGAACCACTACCGCGACCTGTGCGACATCGAGTTCACCATCGAACGCGGCACCCTGTGGATGCTCCAGACCCGGGTCGGCAAGCGCACCGCGGCCGCCGCGTTCCGCATCGCCACCCAGCTCCTCGACCAGGGCCTCATCGACGAGCCCGAGGCGCTGCGCCGGGTGACCGGGCCGCAGCTGGCCCAGCTGATGTTCCCGCGCTTCGACACGACGGCCGGGGACGCCGGCCGCACCGTGCTGGGCACCGGCCTCGCCGCCTCGCCCGGCGCGGCGGTCGGCGCGGCCGTCTTCGACGCGGCGACCGCGGTGGAACGGGCGGCGCGCGGCGAGGACGTCATCCTGGTGCGCCGCGAGACCAACCCCGACGACCTGGACGGGATGCTCGCCGCCCGCGGCATCCTCACCTCGCGCGGCGGCAAGACCTCGCACGCGGCCGTCGTGGCGCGCGGCATGGGCAAGACCTGCGTCTGCGGGGCCGAGGGCCTGCGGGTCGACACCGCCGGGCGCCGGTTCACCACGGCGGACGGCCAGGTGATCGAGGAAGGCGAGATCCTCTCCGTCGACGGCACCAGCGGCACCGTGTACCGGGGCCGGGTCCCGGTCGTCCCGTCCGCCGTCGTCGACTACTTCGAGCACGGCACGGGCGCCGGGGACGACGACCTGGTGCGCGCCGTGGACCGGATCATGCGGTACGCGGACCGGGTGCGGCGCCTCGGCGTACGCGCCAACGCCGACACGGTCGAGGACGCGGCGCGCGCCCGCCGGTTCGGGGCGGAGGGCATCGGGCTGTGCCGCACCGAGCACATGTTCCTCGGCGAGCGCCGGGCGCTGGTGGAACGGCTGATCCTCGCCGGGACGGACAGCGAGCGGGAGGCGGCGCTGGGCGCCCTGCTGCCGCTCCAGCGCGGCGACTTCGCCGACCTGTTCGCCGCGATGGACGGGCAGCCGGTGACCGTACGGCTGCTGGACCCGCCGCTGCACGAGTTCCTGCCGGACCTCACCGACCTGTCGGTGCGGGTGGCCACCGGAGACGACCCGCACGACCGGGAGCTGCTGCCCGCCGTGCGCCGGCTGCACGAGCAGAACCCGATGCTCGGGCTGCGCGGGGTGCGGCTGGGGCTGGTCGTCCCCGGCCTGTTCACCATGCAGGTACGCGCCATCGCCGAGGCCGCCGCCGACCGGCGCGCGGCCGGCGGGGACCCGCACGCGGAGATCATGATCCCGCTGGTGGGCACCGTGCGGGAACTGGAGATCGTCCGGGACGAGGCGGAGGCGGCCATCGCCGAGGTCGCGCGGCGGCGCGGCGTCGAACTGTCGCTCGCGCTGGGCACGATGATCGAACTGCCCAGGGCGGCGCTGACGGCCGGGCGCATCGCCGAGTGCGCCGACTTCTTCTCCTTCGGCACCAACGACCTCACCCAGACCGTCTGGGGGTTCTCCCGCGACGACGTGGAAGCCAGCTTCTTCTCCGCCTACCTGGAGAAGGGCATCTTCGGCGTCTCGCCGTTCGAGACGATCGACCGGGACGGCGTCGGCGCCCTGGTGCGCACGGCCGCCCGCGCCGGCCGGGCCACCCGCCCGCACCTGCACCTCGGCGTCTGCGGCGAACACGGCGGCGACCCCGAGTCGGTGCACTTCTTCGACGAGGTGGGCCTGGACTACGTGTCCTGCTCGCCCTTCCGCATCCCCGTGGCCCGTCTGGAAGCAGGCCGGGCGGCGACGGCGCGCACGCACGACGCGTAACGCGGCCCGAGCCACCGGGAGTCCCGCCACCCCGACCCTCACCCGGCGGACTTCCCGGCCCCTCACGGGGACCCCGGGGGCGGCGCCTGTGCGGAGGCGCCGCCCCCCTCTGTGCGTCCTGGCGGGCCCGGCGCGGTCGGGGGCGCCGCCGGGTGGGGCGGCTTGGTCAGCAGCGAAGGCGAGCTGGGCCGTTCGCTGATCCCCCCGTCCCCCGAGGCGCCGGGCACCCCCACCTTCCTGGACGGAGCGGCGGTCCGGCCAATCATTTCGGCGTACGCTGAAAAACCGAGGTCACACGCCTGGAGGTGCTCAGTGCTGCGCATCCATGTCACGGGGGAGGACCTGGCCCGGATACGCCTGGCGGACCGGCCGGATCCGATGTGGGAGACCGTGCTCAGTTCGCTCCGCTTCCGGGACCGGCGCGGCCCCGGCACCTACGGCCGGTGGCGGGAGCAGGCCCGGCACCGGTTACGGGCGCTGCCGCCCACCCTGCGCGCCCTCGTCCCCGTCGGCGGCTACTTCCCCGACTTCCTCACCCCGGTGGCGCCCGGCGGCAGCTGGGAGGAGCGGGTCGAGCTGCTGCGCTCCACCCCACGGCGCCGGCTGCGGGCCGACATGCTGACCCTGGACGCCGAGTCGCCCCAGGGCCTGCCCGGCTGGGTGCGCGCCCTGGCCGACGGGGAGCGGAAAGCCCTCGACCGGGTCGCCGACGACCTCGACCGCTACCACCGCGCCGCCATCGCCCCGGCCGCCCTGTGGGCCGCCGTCCAGACCCAGGTGGACGCCGACCGCGCCGTCCGCATCCGGCATCTGACTTCCGGCGGCGTCGAAGGACTGCTGCGCGGGCTGCGGCCCGTACTGCGCTGGGAGGACCCGGTGCTCACCGCCGACTACCCGGTGCCGCGCGAACTGCGGCTGGACGGCCGGGGGCTGCTGCTCATCCCCTCGTTCTTCTGCTGGCGCCATCCGGTGACCTTCTACGACGACGGGCCACGGCCCGTGCTGGTGTACCCCATCCAGCACACCGCGCCCGCCCCGCCGGCCGCCGCCGCGCTCGGCCGGCTGCTCGGCGGCACCCGCGCCCGGGTGCTGCGCTGCGTCGGACACGGCGCCACCACCGGCGACCTCGCCCGCCGGGCCGGGATCTCCGCCGCCTCCGCCAGCGAACACGCCGGAGTGCTGCGGGAAGCCGGGCTGCTGGTCTCGGTGCGGCGCGGCAACGAGGTGCTGCACACGCTCACCCCGCTCGGCACCGAACTGCTGCCGGCTTAGGGTCTGTCCGGCGGATCTTGGTGGGTCAGCCCTCGTCTCCCCCAGCCTCCGGCCGGGAGGTGCCCCCGGATGCGGTCAGCCGCAAGGCGGAGCGCCGTCCTCATACCGGGTCGTATGCGGACGAGGCGACAGCTCTGCTTCCAAGGGCTTTCAGCGGAGCAGAGACGAAGCGAAGCGAAGTGCGGCAGATGGCCGTAGCCGGGGGCACCTCCCAGCCGCCAGGCTGGGGGAGCGTCGAGGGCCCGCCAAGATCCGCCGGACAGACCCTCAGCCCGCCGCCCAGTGGTAGCGGCGCTCCGGACGCCCGGTGGCCCCGTACCGCAGCCGCACCCCGACCTGCCGGGTGGAGACGAAGTATTCGAGGTAGCGGCGCGCGCTCACCCGGGACAGCCCGCTGCGGGCCGCGCACTCGGCCGCCGACAGGTCCTCGGCCGCGCCGAGCGCGGCCAGCGTCGCCCGGATCAGCTCGGCCGTCTGCTCGGACAGGCCCTTCGGCAGCCGGGGCGGGGTACGGTGCGCCGCGCCGCCGAATACCCGGTCCACGTCGTCCTGCCCCGGTACCGCGATGGCCGCCAGTTCCCGGGAGCGGCGCGCGTAGTCGCGCAGCCGCTCGGCCAGCACCGGCGGGTCGAACGGCTTGATGATGTAGTGCACCGCCCCGCCGCGCAGCGCGCCGCGCACCGTCTCGGCCTCCCGGGCGGCGGTGATGACCAGGACGTCCACGTCCGAGTCCTCGTCCGCGCGCAGCTCGCGCAGCACGTCGAGGCCGCTCATGTCCGGCAGATAGATGTCCAGCAGGACGAGATCGGGCCGCAGCCCGCCGACCGCCGCCAGCGCCTCCGCGCCGGTACGGGCCTCGCCCACGACCGTGAACCCGGGCACCCGCTCCACCAGCTTGCTGTGCAGCCTGGCCACCATGAAGTCGTCGTCGACGACCAGCACCTTGATCACGGGGACACGGCTCCTTCCCGCTCGTCGTCGCGCGGCAGCCGGGCGGTGAAGACCGATCCGTCGACCGTGACGGAGCCGCCGCGCCGGGTGCACACCAGCCGGGTGATGGCCAGGCCCAGGCCCCGGCCGGCCGCCGGGGCGGTGGCCTTGGTGGTGAAGCCGTGCCGGAAGATCTCCTCGGCGAGTTCGGGGGCGACCCCCGGGCCCGAGTCGCGCACCGTGAGCCGGACCTCCGACGGGCCGGACGGGCCGGACGAGGCGGAGGAGCCGGACGGGCCGGGGCCGGTCTCGGTGAGGGTGATCTCCACCCAGCCGTCCCGGCCCGCGCCGCGCACCGCGTCCAGGGCGTTGTCCACCAGGTTGCCGACGACCGTCACCAGGTCGGAGGAGAGCGTCTCGGGCAGCGGACCCAGCGCGCTGCCGTCGGTGACCCGCAGGGCGGCGCCCTGCTCGGCGGCCAGCGACGCCTTGGCGATCAGCAGCGCCGCCAGCGACGGGTCGGCGATCTTGGAGATCACCTCGGCGGCCCGTTCGGTGTGCGCGCCGCTCACCCCGCGCACGTACCGCGCCACCTCCGGGTACTCGCGCAGCTCGACGAGCCCGGCGATGACATGGAGGTGGTTGGAGAACTCGTGCGCCTGGGCCCGCAGGGTGTCGGTGGCACTGCGGGTGGTCTCCAGCTGGTGCTGGAGTGCGGCTATTTCGGTCAGATCGCGCATGGTGGTCACCGAGCCGGCGTACTGGCCCCGGGTCATCAGCGGCATCCGGTTCAGGGTCAGCACCCGGTCGGCAGTGAACACTACCTGGTCGTGCCCGGCGGACCGCCCGCTCAGCACCTCGTGCAGCCGGGGCTCGACGCCCAGTTCGGCGAGGGTACGGCCCGGGGCGTCGCCCGGCAGCCGCAGCAGCGCCCGGGCCGTGTCGTTGACCAGGGTGACCCGCCCCTGCCGGTCCAGACCCAGCACCCCTTCCCTGATGCCGTGCAGCATCGCCTCCCGGTGCTCGGCGAGCGCTGTGATCGCCTCCGGCTCCAGGCCCAGCGTCTGCCGCTTGATGCGGCGGGCCAGCAGATAGGAGCCGAGCGCCCCCAGCGCGCTGGCGATGCCCAGATAGGCCAGCATCTGCGGGGCGGCGGCGGCGATCCGCTCGGTGAGGCTCTGGTAGTCGCGGCCCGCCGAGACGATGCCGAGCAGCCGGCCGTCCTCGCCGAAGACCGGGACGTGCGCCACCAGCGAGGTGTGGCCGCCCGCCGTGGTGATGCCGATCCAGGCCCGGCCGCCGAGCACGTGCGAGCCGCCCAGCGGCAGTTCGGCGCCGATCCGGCGCGGGTCGGCCGCCGTCAGGATCCTGCGGTCGGTGCCGGTGATCTCCACCGTCGAGGCGCTGGAGACGCTGCGGGCGTTCTCGGCGGCCGACATGAGGATGCCCTGCCGCCGGGAATCGGCCAGCCCCACCCGTACCGCGTCCTGGGCCGCGACCGTCTCGGCCACGCTCAGCAGCCGGCCGCCCTCCGCCCGCCGGAACTCGGCGTCCGCCTGCGCCACGGTGACCGCCGCGATCACCACGAGCACCACCACGATCAGCCCCAGCTGGAGCACCAGGAACTGGCCGGCCAGGGTGAGGCGGGGCCGTGTGCGGAGACGGCGCCGTACGGATATCACGGGCTCCGCCTCCCTTCTTCGGACATGCGCTGGTGTTGCATCCTAGGTACCTCAATGGCGACCGGCGGAAGGGCGGGCGGTGAGCACCTCGCGGCGGACCCTGCTCGCGGGCGGCGCGGGCGCGCTCGGCGGGCTGCTGCTCGGCACGGCGGGCTGCGCCGCCAGCGGCCCCGTACCCCACCACGAACTGCGGCTGATGGTGCCGAACACCCCCGGCGGCGGATACGACTACACCGCCCGCACGCTCGCCGTCACCCTCAGCGACACCGAGCTGGTGGACGCGGTCGAGGTGTTCAACCTGACCGGCGGCTCCGGCACGGTGGCGCTCACCCGGCTGGTGCACGAGGCGGGCAACGGCCGGCTGCTCCTCCAGATGGGCCTCGGCCTCGTCGGCAGCGTGAACACCCACGCCGAGCTGAACCCCACCCGCATCGCCGACGCCACCCCCGTCGCCCGCCTGATGGACGAGGCCGAGGCCGTGATCGTCGCCCCCGACTCCCCCTACCGCTCGCTGGCCGCGCTGATGACGGCCTGGCAGGACGGCGGCCTGCGGGCCGGCACCGGATCACGCCCCGGCGGCCCCGACCATCTGGCGCTCATGCTGACCGCCGAGGCCGCCGGGATCGCCCCCGCCGAGGTGCGGTACGCCGTGTACGACGGCGGCGGCGGGCTGCTCGCGGCGCTGCTCAGCCACGACGTGGACTTCGTCATGAGCGGCGTGAGCGAGTACCGGCACGCCATCGCCACCGGCGAACTGCGGGTCCTCGCGGTGACCGGGGAAGAGCGCCTCGCCGGGATCGACGCCCCCACCCTGCGCGAATCCGGCTTCGACCTCGCGGTCACCAACTGGCGCGGCCTGCTCGCCCCGCCCGGCCTGGCCGAAGGGGACCTGGCCGAGACCACCGCCGTCCTGGACGCGCTGCACGCCACCACGCAGTGGCGGCGCGCCCTGCGCGACAACGGGTGGAGCGACGCGTACCTGACCGGCGAGGACTTCGGCCGCTTCCTGGCGGCCGAGGACCGGCGGGTGGGGCGGCTGCTGCGCGCCTTCCCCGCCGGAACCGGCGGCGCCGGTCAGGCCTGAGGCCGGGCCGGCACCGGCGGCAGCGCCTCGTACCGCACGCCCGTCAGCTCCTCCGAACGCCGCCACAGCCGCTCGGCCGGCCCGTCCCGCCGCGTCCACGGCGCACGCCAGCCGGCACCGGGGCCGCCGCGCAGCCGCCGCCCGCCCAGCACGCTCGGCCCGGTGAAGGAGTCCGCCGCCACGTCCGGGGCGGTCGCCGCGTACAGGATCGGGGTGGCGCCCACCTCCGGGCCGGCCGCGAACAGCCGGTGGGCGGTGCGCGCGAGCCGCTGCCCCGTGCCCCCGTCGGCGCCGCGCGCCTCCTCGCCGCCCGGCTCCGTCTCCGCGAACCCGGGGTGGACGGCGGCGGCCAGCAGATCGGCGCCCGACGCCCGTGCCCGGCGGGCCAGCTCATGGGTGAACAGCAGATTCGCCGCCTTCGACCTGCTGTAGGCGCGCCACCTCCGGGAGCGGCGCTCCGGGTCCAGCACCCCGGCCCCGGCCAGGTGCAGCAGGCTGGAGACGGTCACCACCCGGGCGCCCGGCGTCGCCAGCAACTGGTCGAGGAGCAGCCCGGTGAGCGCGAACTGCCCCAGATGGTGCACCCCGAACTGCGTCTCGAAGCCGTCGGCCGTCCGCCCGTACGGGACGGCCCCCGGCCCCGCGTTGTTGATCAGGACATCCAGCGGCCGGTCGCCGTACCCGGCGGCGAAGGCCCGCACCGAGGACAGGTCCGCCAGGTCCAGCAGCCGCAGCTCCACCCGCGCCTCCGGCACCTGGGCCAGCAGCCGCTCCAGCGCCCGCGCCCCGCGCCGCCGGTCGCGGCAGGCGAGGATGACGTGCGCACCGCGGCGCGCCAGCTCCCGCGCCGCGACATGGCCGGGCCCCGCGCCCGCGCCGGTCACCACGATGGTGCGGCCCCGCAGGTCGGGGATGTCGCGTACCGTCCAGCCCATGTCTCCAGCGTAGGCCGTCCCTTCCGGGCCACCGGAAACCCGGAAGGGACGGCCCGCCGCCCTCAGACCGGGATCACCTGCGCCGGGCAGCGCAGCCGCCGGTCGTGTCCCACCGTCCGCTCCGGACCGGTGAGGGTGAGCGGCAGCGCGTGGCGGATGTCGCCGCTGGAGGCGCCCAGCCGCAGTTCGAGCGCGCCGGGATCGGTGACGCGGCGCCCCGGGGCCACCGTGTACGCGGCCAGATCGGCGTGGAAGGCGAACCGCACCCGGGCGGCGGCGCCGGGCGCCAGCTCCACCCGCGCGTAGCCGATCAGCCGGTTGACCGGGCGGACGACGGCGGCGACCGGATCGTGCAGATACAGCTGCACCACCTCCGTCCCCGCGCGATCACCCGTATTGGTGACGGTGACCTCGACGTCCGCCGTGCCGTCGGTGCCGGTGGCCGTGGTCGACAGCCGGGCACCGGTCCACTCGAAAGAGGTGTACGACAGTCCGTGCCCGAACGGGTACAGCGGGGTGGGGTCGAGGGAACTCTGGTCGCCTGCCCGGCCGAGCGGCGGCGCCAGATAGCCCGCCGGCTGCCCGCCGGGGTGGACGGGGACGCCGACCGGCAGCCGTCCCGACGGGTTGACCCGGCCCGACAGCACCCCGGCCACCGCCGGGCCTCCTTCCTCGCCGGGGAAGAACGCCTGCACGATCGCGGCGGCCCGCCCGGCCCAGCGGCCCAGCGCGTACGGCCGTCCGGTGAACAGCACCAGGACGACCGGCGGCCCGTCCGCGGCGCCGAGCAGCTCGTCCAGCAGGGCGCCCTGCCCCTCGGGCAGTTCCAGGTCGGGGGCGTCGCAGCCCTCGCCCGAGGTGCCGCGCCCGAACAGTCCTGAGCGGTCGCCGACGGCCACCACGATCACATCGGCGTCGCGGTCGGCCCCGGTGACGATCTCGGCGTCCGGGAGCTCGGCCCGCAGCGACTCCAGCAGGGTCGGCAGCGCGACCCCCAGCGGCAGCTCCGGGTACTCCAGGCCGACATGGCGCGGGAAGCTGTAGCAGCCGAGCATGGCCGCCGCCTCGTCGGCGAACGGGCCGGTCACCGCGATCTTCGCGCCCGGCGCCAGCGGCAGCGCCCCGGCACGGTGCTCCAGCAGCACCACGGACTCCTCGGCCAGCCGGCGCGCCGCGTCCCGCAGGACCGGCGGGTCGAGATCGATGGTGCGGCCCTCGCGCACGGCGGGCGGCTCGGGCGTCCAGTCCGGGTCGAGCAGCCCCAGTTCCGCCTTCTGGGTCAGCACCCGCAGCACCGAGCGGTCCACCAGCGACTCGGGCACCTCCCCGGACCGCACGGCCTTCAGCAGCGGGATGCCGTACGCGCGGACCGCCGGCAGCTCCACGTCCACCCCGGCGCTCAGCGCCCGGACCGCCGCCTCGGCCGGGGAACCGGCCACCCCGTGGCTGGTCTCCAGGAACGTGACGCCGAAGTAGTCGGAGACCACCGTGCCGGTGAACCCCCACTCCTCGCGCAGCAGCTGGGTCAGCAGCCAGGAGTCGCCGTGCGATGGCACCCCGTCCAGATCGACGTAACTGGCCATCACCGAGCGGGCACCGCCCTCGCGCAGCCCCATCTCGAACGGCGGCAGCACCACATCGGCCAGCTCGCGCGGCCCCATGCCGACCGGGGCGTGGTTGCGGGCGCCGCGCGAGGACGCGTAGCCGGCGAAGTGCTTGAGGGTGGCCACGACTCCGGCCGACTCCAGGCCGCGCACATAGCCGGTGGCGATGGTGGCCACCAGATACGGGTCCTCGCCGATGGTCTCCTCGGTGCGCCCCCAGCGCGGGTCGCGCACCACGTCGAGCACCGGGGAGAGGCCCTGGTGGATGCCGACATCCCGCAGCGAGGCGCCGATCAGCCCGGCGGCCTCCTCCACCAGGTCCGGGTCGAAGGTCGCGCCCCAGGCCAGCGGGGTGGGCAGCACGGTGGCCTGCCAGGCGGTGAAGCCGGTCAGGCACTCCTCGTGCGCGAGCGCCGGGATGCCGTGCCGGTTGGCGCCGGCGATCCTGCGCTGCTCGGCGGCCAGCGAACGGGCGCGCTCGGCGGGATCCACGGGTGCCGTGCCGAACGGCCGGGTCAGCTGGCCCAGGCCGTGCGGCAGCAGGGCGTCCAGGTCCATGTCGGGTTCGGTGAGCAGGCCCTGCAACGGGGCGACGTCCTCCCCGTCACCGTCCGAACCGGGCCAGATGCTGCTGAGCTGGGCCAGCTTCTCCTCCAGGGTGAGGCGGCCGAGGAGATCGGCGGCGCGTTCGGCGGCCGGACGGGACGGGTCCTGCCACGTCTGCTGCTCCATGAGGGCTCAGGTCTCCTTGTCGTGGTGCGGGGGCGCGGGACGCGCGGCGGCCGGTCAGCGGCCGCCGACGCCCATCAGGCCGTTGATCAGCTGGCGGCGGGCGAAGAGGTAGGCGGTGAAGATCGGCACGATGGACAGCACGACGGCGGCCAGCAGCGCGGGGATGTCCACCCGGAACTCGCCGATGTAGTCGTACAGGCCCAGCGTCAGCACCCGGTTCTCCCGCGACTGGGTGAGGATCAGCGGGAACAGGAAGCCGTTCCAGGCGCCGAGGGCGGAGAACACGCCGACGGTGGAGATGCCGCCCCGGGTCATCGGCACCACCAGCTGCCACAGCACCCGGGCCGGGCCCGCGCCGTCCAGCGCCATCGACTCGTACTGCTCCTCCTCGATGTCGCGCATCGAGCCGACGAGGATCAGCACGCTGACGGGCAGGGAGAACGCGGCCGTCGGCAGGATGACCGCCAGCAGCGTGTCGTACAGCTGGAGTTCGGTGATGATCAGATAGATCGGGATGATCACCGCCTGGGACGGGATCGCGAGCCCCAGCAGGAAGATCTGGAACACCCGCCGGGAGAGCCGGGTCCGGGTGCGGATCACGCTGTACGCGACGGTGACGGCCAGCACGATCACGATCGCCGCGCAGGCGACCGTGACGATCAGCGTGTTGAGCAGATAGCGCGGGAAGTCGCCCTCCAGGACCCGGCGGTAGCTGTCCAGCGTGAACTCGCCGGGCAGGGAGAGCGGACCGTTCTCCAGATAGGAGGAACGGGACTGCACGGTGGAGGCCACCAGGATGTACAGCGGCACGGCCACGATGACCAGCCACAGGACGGCGGCGGCCCCGGCCGGGATGTTGGCGCGCCGGTGCGCGGGCTTGCTCATATCCCCTCCCGGGTGCTGCGCATCTTGCTGAAGCCGGTGAGCCGTACCAGGAGCAGCGACACGGCGGTGGCGGTGATGACGAGGGCGGTGGCCACGGCACTGGCGTAGCCGAGGTCGAAGGCCTGGAAGCCGGTGCGGTACATCAGGAACGGCACGATGGTGGTCGCGTCGCCCGGACCGCCGCGGGTCAGGATCAGCACGGTGTCGAAGTAGGTGAGCGCGCCGACGACCATCAGCACCGAGGAGGTGACGACGGTGTTGCGCAGCTGGGGGAGGGTGATGGAGAAGAACTGGCGTACGGTGCCGGCGCCGTCGAGGGCGGCGGCGTCGTAGAGCGACTGCGGGATCTGCCGGGCGCCGCCCTGGTACAGGAGCGTGTGCAGCGGGATGAACTGCCAGGCCGTGACGAAGAGGACGGCGGCGAACGCGCCGCGCGGCGACCCCAGCAGATCGGCCGAGGACAGGTTCAGCCAGTCGGCGATCTGCGCGTTGAGCCCGAGGTTGGGGTCGAAGATCGTCTTCCAGAGCAGGGCGAGCGCCACCGAGGAGGCGAGCAGCGGGAGGAAGAAGATCGCGGAGAGCAGGGCGCGGGTACGCTGCCGGCCCGCCGCCCACACGCCCAGCAGCAGGGCGATGGGGGTCTGGAAGAGCCAGGTGAGGACGGTGAGCAGCAGGCTGAGCCCGATCGCCTGCCGCATCGCGTCGTCGTTCCACAGCCGGGACCAGTTGTCGGTGCCGGTCCAGGAGGGGTTGCTGAGGCCGTCCCACTGGGTGAAGGACAGATAGCCGACGATGAGCATCGGCGCGGCGGCGAAGAAGAGGAAGTACAGCAGGCCGGGGACCGCCCAGGCGATGCCCGGGCGGCCGGTGCGGCGTCGGGGGGCGGTGGTCACGTGAGCCGTCCCGCCTAGAGGTCCTGCATGGCGGCGACGAAGTCCTCGGGGCTCAGCTGGCCGCCGAACAGCTTCTCGATGTTGTCGTGCAGGGCGGGTGCCTTGCCGGGCGGCAGCGCCTGGTCCCAGGAGAGGGTGAAGGACGGCGCCTCGGCCACCATGTCGTACTGGAAGCGGGCGAACTCCGGGCTGGCGTGCGAGTCCAGCAGGCTCTCGGCGTTGGCGGTGGTGGGGATGTCGCCGTTGTCGATCAGGGCCTGGGCGTACTCGGGCTCGGCGTGCATCCGCAGGAAGTCCAGGGCGGCGTCCAGGCGTTCGCCCTCGACCTGGGAGTTGATCGACCAGTAGTTGGTGGGGTTGCCCACCAGGGCGCCCGGGTCACCGGTGCCGTCCGGGACGGTCGGGAAGGCCGCCCAGCCCAGGTCCTCGGCGGCGAACTCGGGCTGCTGGGACAGCTGGTTGGCGTACTCCCAGCTGCCCATGAGGTGCATCACGCCGCCGCCCTGGGCGAAGAAGGTGGAGGCGCCGTCGGCGGTGTAGTTGACGGAGCGGAAGTTGTTGCCGAACGTACCGGCGTCCACCAGCTCCTTGACGGTGTCGGCCATCCAGCGCACGGCCGGGTCGGACCAGGCGCTCGCGTCGCCGTTGCGGATCCGGTCGAAGATCTCGGCCCCGCCGCGCCGGTCGAGCAGGTACTCCAGCCACATCAGCTCGGTCCACGGGTCGGCACCGGCGACGACGGCCGGGACGGTGTCGCGGTCCAGGAAGACATCGATGACGTGCAGCATGTCGTCCCAGGTGGCGGGCGGTTCGACGCCGGCCTCGGCGAAGGCGGTCTTGTTGTAGAAGAGGATGACGGGCTGCACACCGCGCATGGGTATGCCGTAGTAGCGCCCGTCGACGGAGCCCGCGTCCAGGATGGTGGGGATGAAGGCGTCCTTGAGTTCGGGCTCGTCCTCCAGGATGGGCGTGAGGTCGACCAGCATGTCCTGCTCGACGAAGTCGGCGATGGAGCCGCCGCCCCAGTTGAAGAAGACATCGGGCGCGTTGGGGCTGCCCATGGCGGTGCGCATCCGGTCGGTGTAGTTGTCGCCGGGGATCTGCACGAGATCGATCTTGATGTCGGAGGTCTCGTTGAACTTCTCGACGAACTCTTCCTGGATGACGGTCGAGCCGTCCTGATAGACCCACACGGAGAGGGTGTCGCCCCCGCCGCGGCTCGGTCCGCTGCTGCCGCAGGCGGCCAGAGTGGTCGTCGCCACGGCGCAGGCCGCCGTGGCGGCGAGGACACGCAGGGTACGGATACGCATCGCACACCTTCCGGAAAGTCGCCGAAAATTATCGGAGCAAGTGCCGAAGAAAGTTACGGCGGTGGGGCGTTGGCGTCAACGGTTTGCACATGACTCCCTGGCGGGAGGACGCCGGGACGGGGCGCGGGGCGTCCCGGAAGCGTCCCGGAAGCGGACCGGAACGCCACGGGTGGCAGGATCACCGGCACCACCACCGGCGGCGTACCGCCGGACACCCGACCCGACTGAGGAGGCCACCGTGCTGTTCGTGCTCAGGCTGCGCTACACGGCGACGGAGGAGGACGCCGCGCCCTTCGTCGCGGGCCACGTCGCCTTCCTGGAACGGCACCACCGGACGGGCACGTTCCTGCTCTCCGGCCAGACCGTGCCCACCTCCGACGGCGGGGTGATCCTCGCCCACGGCCCGGACCTCGCGGCCATGGAGCGGCTGACCGCCGAGGACCCCTTCGTGGCGAACGGCGCGGCGGCGTACACCATCACGGCCGTCACCCCGGGCCGCGCCCACCCGGCTCTGACCGAGGCACTGACCCGCCCCGGCGACTGACCGCCCGGCCCGGGCCGGGACGCACGTCGATCCGGCCCGGCCGCCCGCCGGGCCTGCCGCCCGCCGGGCCCCGGCTCAGCGCACCGCGGGCGGGGCCGTGCTGGCGCGGACGACCAGTTCCGTGGCCAGTTCCAGGCGGGGGGAGTCCACCTCGCCGCCCCGGGCCTGGCGCAGGACCGTGCGGGCCGCCATCTTGCCCATGTCGGCCAGGGGTTGCCGCACCGTGGTCAGGGGCGGCGCCGCCCACCGCATCTCGGGGAGGTCGTCGAAGCCGACGACGCTCACGTCCTGCGGAACGCGCAGCCCCTTGCGGCGCAGTGCCTCGATCGCGCCGAGCGCCATCTGGTCGCTGGCCGCGAACACCGCGGTCGGCGGCTCGGGCAGCGCCATGAGCGTCTCGCAGCCGGTGAAGCCCGACTCGTGGTAGAAGTCGCCCGGCGCGATCAGCGCGTCCTCCACGGGTATCCCGGCGCTCTCCAGCGCCGCCCGGTAGCCGTCGAGCCGGGCGCGGCTGCACAGCAGCCGGGGCGGGCCGGCGATCAGTCCGATGCGGCGGTGGCCGAGTTCCAGCAGGTGCTCGGTGGCGGCCATGCCGCCGGCCCAGTTGGTGGCGCCGATCGTCGGCGCGTCCAGGGCGGGGGAGCCGGCCGGGTCGATGACCACCAGGGGGACGCCGAGCCGGTGGAGTTCCTTGTGCAGGACCGGCTCCAGGGCGCTGGTGACCAGGATGACGCCGTCGGAGGCGCGGGCC
Source organism: Streptomyces sp. NPDC059853 (assembly GCF_042731495.1). Lineage (NCBI taxonomy): Bacteria > Bacillati > Actinomycetota > Actinomycetes > Kitasatosporales > Streptomycetaceae > Streptomyces > Streptomyces sp. NPDC059853. The sequence goes on along the minus strand of NZ_JBHWJL010000013.1, from coordinate 1,856 downwards.
CGCAGGTTCTTCATCCACTGGCGGGCGGCGCCGGCCCGGTCGTGGATGGCGGAGACGACGGTGCCCACCCCGGACGCGTGCGCGACCTCCTCGACGCCCCGGATGATCTCCACCGCCCAGGGGCTGTCGAGGTCGTTGAAGACGAGGTCGAGCAGTGCCGCCCGGTCGCCGGGGGCCACGGTACGGCGCCGGTAGCCGTAACTCCGCAGCAGCTCCTCCACCCGCGCCCGGGTGTCGGGCGCGACGTCGGAGCGGCCGTTGACCACCCGGGAGACGGTGGGCACCGAGACGCCGGCCTCGCGGGCGATGGCTGTGATGGTGACCTTGCGCCGACCCTCGCCCTGGTCCTTGTTGCCGCCCATGTTCCCTACTTTCTGCCGCCGGCCGACTCCCGCCGGAAGTTTTTCAACATTATTCCGGAAGGGTTGACGCCCACCATGGTCCCCCTTACAACGGTCCCGTCAGCCTGCGGGGGCATGACAATGGGAAGGGACGGCCATGTTTTCCCACCTGCGCAGAGCCGCGGTCGTCGTCGCCACCGGGGTCCTGCTCTCCGGTGCGGCGCTGCACGGCGGCGCACAGGCAGCTCCGACGACGACGGGTGAGGCGCCATCGGCTCAGCTGGCGACCTTACGCGAAGCGGCGTCAACAAGCGGTAAATTCATCGGGACGGCGGTCGCCGACCACCGGCTGAGCGACGCCACCTACAGCGGGATCGCGGCGCGCGAGTTCAACAGCGTCACCGCCGAGAACGTCATGAAGTGGGAGTCCATCCAGCCGCAGCGCGGCTCGTTCAACTGGGCGGGTCCCGACCGGCTGATGCAGTTCGCGCAGGCCAACGACCAGCAGGTGTACGGGCACACCCTGGTGTGGCACAGCCAGATGCCGGGCTGGCTGGCGAACGGCAACTTCGGCGCCACCGAGATGAACCAGATCATGAACACCCACATCTCCACGGTGATGGGCCGCTACCAGGGCCAGATCAACCGCTGGGACGTGGTGAACGAGGCGTTCAACGAGGACGGGACGCTGCGCAACTCCAAGTGGCTCCAGGTGCTCGGCCGGGACTACATCGCCAACGCCTTCCGGGCGGCGCGGGCGGCCGACCCCAACGCGAAGCTGTTCATCAACGACTACAACACCGACGGCATCAACGCGAAGAGCACCGGCCTCTACAACCTGGTGCGGGACCTGCGCGCCCAGGGAGTGCCGATCGACGGGGTGGGCTTCCAGTCGCACCTCATCCTGGACCAGCTGCCCAGTGACTACCAGGCCAACCTCCAGCGGTTCGCCGATCTGGGCGTCGAGGTGGTGGTCACCGAGCTGGACATCCGGATGCAGATGCCGTCCGACGCGGCCAAGCTGGAGCGCCAGTCCCAGCAGTTCGCGCGCGTCGTGCAGGCGTGTCTGAACGTCTCGCGCTGCTCGGGCGTCACCGTCTGGGGCTTCAGCGACCGGGACTCGTGGGTGCCGGGCACGTTCCCGGGCGAGGGCGCGGCACTGCCGTACGACGACAACTACCAGCCCAAGCCCGCCTACAACGGGATCCTGACGGCCCTCGGCGGCACCCCGGGCGGCGGTGACCCGGGGGGCCCGGGCCCCGGCGCGGACTGCACGGCCGCCTACCAGGTGGCCAACCGGTGGAACGCCGGCTCGGTGGTGGACGTCCGGGTGACCGCGCGCCAGGCGCTCAACGGCTGGGCGGTGACCTTCTCCCTCCCGGCCGGGGAGTCGGTGACCAGCCACTGGAACACCCAGCTCACCCAGTCCGGGACGACGGTGACCGCCCGCAACGTCGCCCACAACGCGACGATCCCGGCGGGCGGCAGTCTGAACTTCGGGTTCCAGACCAACAG
>NZ_JBHWJL010000012.1:0-41029 GCF_042731495.1 Streptomyces sp. NPDC059853 | reverse complement strand
AGTCGGCCGTGCGCACGCAGCGCCGCTCGAAGTCCTCGTGCGTGACGGCCGATTCGGGGCGCCTCCTCGGCTGCCACCACCGACCCCTCGTGCAGGACGAACTTCTGCGTGCCGTTGTCACCGAACTCAACCAGCAGATGTCCGTACGCCGCACCACCATATTTGGGAAGCTTGATGCTGAAATCGGGTGCGCCGGGGAGGCGTTCGGGCTGCGACATGGGTGACCTTCCGGATGGGGCGAGGTCTTGCGCGAATGCGGAACACCCTACCTGTGGACACGGGCACCAGGGAATCGGAAGACGGTATGCACGGTGATTGAGGACGTTGACGCCGTCAACGGAGGCGGACTCGTGGGAGGGCGGCAACCCAACGGAATGGGGAAGACGTTGCGTTGCCGCCCGCTCAACCACGCCACCTCTCCTGCGGAAGTCGTGGGTCGGGCCAGACCTGGCCTCGCGCCCGGAACCCGTGGAAACCGGCGCCTGTCGGCCGCTGGTTGCCGGGGCGGACACGGCACGAGGCGCTGAGAGCGTACGGCTGAGGTGCATCGGTGGGCGACCGTCCGTTCACGCTCTGCTGTGCGTTGAGAGCACTGCCCTGACCGTCTTGCCGCCCGGCGGGAACGGAATGGTGTGCCAGTGGTCGCTGAGGGCTGCGACGAGTGACAGGCCTCGCCCGCCGGGAAGCAGCTCATCGACCCTGGCGCCCGCCGACGGGATCCGCGGATACCGGTCCCCGCGGGCATCGGTCACCTCAACGCAGAGACAGCCGGCCGACGGGATGAAGAACAGCCCGAGACGGAAGTCGCGCCCCCGCACACGGCCGTGCTGAACGGCGTTGGCGGCAAGTTCAGCGATGACGATCTCCGCCCGCTCGGTGAGGTCCTGGGGAGCGCGCCAGGAGCGGAGCTCACCGACCCCGAGCAACCGGGCGAGCCGGGCCCCGCGCCAGGTGGACGAGAACTGTTGCGTGAACGTGCGGGCGGGAGCGCCAACGTGGGGAGTGGCTTGGTTCATGACGCCACAGTGACGGCAGTTTCGCGGGGGCGCGATCCTTTCGCCCCGTACATGGCGTCAACGTACGCACACGCGGAGTGGACAGTACGCGGGAGGCGGGGCCAGGCTGGATTTCGCGGCGAGGACGCCACTGACTCGCCGCCGCCGCCGCGCGGTGCGGTACGGAGAGGAAGGCGGCGCATGGACATCGTCGAAGTCGAAGAGGGCGCTTCCACAGCCCAAGGCGAGGGTCCTGCGGCGGGTGAGCCGGTACGCGAACCCCACCCGTCGGACAGTCTGCGTACGTTTGGCGCCTTCGTCCAGGCCCTGCGGGAGCACGCGGGCCTCAGCCGGGTCGATTTCGCCAGCCGGGTCCAGTATTCCAAACACACCGTGGCGTCCGTGGAACTGGGCCGCCGGATGCCGGACGAGGCGTTCGTGGAACGGGCGGAGGAGGCGCTGGGCAACACCGGCGCGCTCCGGAAGGCAGCACGTCATCTCACCAGAGGAGAGGCGGGCCTGGCGGCGTGGTTCCGGCGGTGGGCACGGCTGGAACGGGAGGCGGTGAGCCTGTGCACGTACGAGTGTCGGCTGGTGCCGGGGCTGTTGCAGTCGGAGGCGTACGCGCGGGCTGTGTTTGACAACAGCATTCCCTTGCTGACGGATGAACAGGCAGAGGCTCAGCTTGCGGCTAGGATGGAGCGGCAGAAGATGCTGAGGGAGCGGCCGACCGTGCCGTTCGACTTCATCGTCGAAGAGGCGGTGTTCCGTCGCAGGCTGGGCGGGGCGCGGGCGCAGTCGAGCATGCTGGGTCATGTGTTGGAGCTCACCGCACCACGCAACGTCACGTTGCAAGTGGTGCCGCTGGAGGTGGAGTTCCACGGTTGCCTGGACGGGCCCATGCGAATCCTGGAAACGGTGGAGGGGCGAAGGCTCGGGTACTCCGAAGGACAGCAGAACGGCCGGCTCATCTCCGACGCGAAAGAGATGAGTCTGCTCTGCCAACGCTATGACAGACTGCGCTCGCAGGCCCTCAACCCTAAGGAATCCCGGGACCTGCTGGAGCGATTGCGAGGAGAGCTATGAGCAGCGGCACGAGGGAACTCGCCTGGTTCAAGTCCAGCTACAGCGGTACACAGGGTGACGACTGTGTCGAGATCGCCATCACCGAACAGGCCGTCTTCGTAAGAGACTCCAAGGATGCGGGCCGCACGTCCTTCACGGTCAGCCGCGAAGGGTGGGCGAGTTTCGCACGGTTCGCCACGGACAGTTGAGAGGACGTCACGAGAGGCGGCTGGTTCCTCACGTTTTGCCACGAGGTGTGTAGCCGAGGACAGCACGGCTGATGTACCGGTCGCCAAGCTCACGCACGGGCACGGCTTGAGGCTTCGGCTTCTGGCCTGACGTCGCCGTCGGTTTCTTGCCACCGGATCTTGCGCTCGGTTTTGGTTTTGGCTTCTTGGCGCTCTGGGAGGTGGCTTTGCCGACCGTCCCTGACTTCTTGCGCAGCCGTGTGAGCTGCTCGCGCTGCTCTGTGGTCAGGTCGGCTGGAATGGCTTTGATGAGAGCATCAGCCCGATCGAACAGGTAGCGGACCTGGGATCTGCGCTTGGCATTGATCGCTATCCGCAGGGCCTCAATCACCTCGCCCAGTGCCTTCAGCTTGCCCTTTCGCTTCTTGGGCAATGGATACTCGGCCCCACTCGACCGCCGATGCCCAGCAGCCCGGACCCCCCAGTCGCTGCCCGAGGACAAAACGACTGCCGAACGCGGATTGCTGGTATAGCTTCGCCGCACCACGCGACATCGGCTCCTTGAGAAGAGGCTGTCTGCTCTGGGGGTGGCTGCGAGTGTGGCCACCCCCAGGGCGTGTCAACCGTGCCGGGGCCCGTGCCCGGGCGGCGGGTTGAGGGTGGACTGGTACGTGCCCGACTCGCCCTCGATGAGAGGGGTTTCCAATGTCAGGCCTGCGGTTGCCATGCGGTCATACTCCGCCAGGACGAGCCGTTTAGTGCGGTACTCGCCGAACTTGGCGATCTCGTTTTTCTTCAGACCGCCCGACTCCGACTGGAAGGACTCAAGAATGTAGTCGGTGTCGTCACGGGAGATGCCGTATAGGTGGAAGAAGTAGGCGTCCAGCTCCGCCCGCAGATAGGCGCGGCGGACCTCGCGCCACCGGAACGGCTGGCCCTCGTCGTCCAAGTCGCGGGCGAGCTCGGTCATATCGATTGACGTGTAGATGAGTTCGAGGGTGCGGGGAAGCAGGAAAGGAAGGTGGGGTTCGAGCGCGACTGGAGTCGGGACGGGGAGTTGCTTCCAGAAACGGCGTCCCATATGGGCGCCGCTGATTTTCTGGCGAGCCACGAAATCAAAAACCATAGATGATTGAGTAGAAATAAGCGCAGCCATCAGTCTGGGTGTGACTTGCGGAAGCATGAGCGGAAATGTTTCCACAGCCCCTGCATGGGGAAGGAATGATGGAATCGCGGTTCGCTCGTCGGTAGTGCGTGCAATGTCTCGCCAGCCGAGGGACCATTTATGCTGCCAGTTTTCGCTCTCCAGGCGAGAATTGACTCCGGATACCAGCGTCTGCTTGCCCTTGCGAACTGTCGCGATCAATCCTGATTCCTGAACCCAACGTCTAGGTAGGGTCACTCCCGTTGGATTTCCTTTGTCGGATTCGCCAACAGGTTCATAGTCGTTGTCGCCTACGCCAACGAATCGATTCCAGCGGTGATCGAAAAGGTGAGCCATCTTCCCTTCGTACAATGGCAGCATTTTTTCCCCGTCGCGCTCGAACACGTTGCCGCGCAGTTCCCATCCTTCTGTTGTCAGGTCTTCCTCTGTGCGGAAAAGATCTGAATCGTCAGTCGAGTTGAAAAGGTTCTTGAAAGTCATGCGCCAGGGATTTCCATTTCGCTGCCCCTCGTTCCACAGCACGGGAATGCGGCGATAGATACCAGCAGTGATGTCCGCGTCCCGCTGGGTGCGAAACACCGGAAGTGTGCCGGTATTGGGGTTGATGCGAGCCAGATCGTCGGGCTCCAGAGAGAAGACCCGCAGCGGGTCATGCAGGTCCGTGACGTCCGACAGGAAGAAACCGAGGCGGCTGGCATCTGAGCGTGCAGCCCGGCCAGTCAGCGAGAGGAGGCAGAACTTGTAGCTTGAGTGCACCCTCTCGAACCACTTGCCTCCCTTGGGCAGTGCGGGCGACTTCGGGCGACGGTTCTCGAAGTCATAGAGCGATGCGAGGACCCCCCGACGCATGAAGTTCGCGAACAGATGCTGAGAGCCTGCCCCCGTTGCGATGGCGGTCGGCAGGATGAGGCCGATTCGGCCCTCTGCGGCGACTATGTTCACCATGCGCTCCGCGAACAGCGTGTCCGTCTGAAGGGAGTTGACGCCCTTGACGGTCAGCCCCTTCCCGCACTGCGGGAACACCTCCGAGTCCCCCGCGAAGTGGAACGTCCCCTTGACCGCGCGTCTTGCTTCCCGATACCGCTTGCCGGCCTCCGGCCGTTCTCGCTCCCACTCGGCGATCCGAGTGCGGCGCGCTACCCCCGAGATCTCGGCGATGTCGGGATCGACCACGCTGAAGTATTTCTTGTCCTCGAAATCGACCTTGTCCCATGGCGGGTTACCCACCACACAGGAGAACCCGCCGTCCCATCCCGGCGCCGGGTTGTCCGGATCCGCGTCCGCCGAGGCGTCGCCGCCGTCCGTGACGGTGAAGATGTCCGGGAACTCCAGGTGCCAGTGAAAGAAGGCGTACTGGTCCCGCAGTCGCACGATCTCGTCGTGTGTCGACTGCGGCGCGGTGCCGCTCTCCGGGTTCTCCAGTTCTCGGAATACCTTGTGCGTGATGGCCGGGGGCGCCTCCTGCCGCTTGACCCATACGAATGCCGCGCACCAGGCGTCCGCCAGACGCAGCGCGTGCACGTACTCGTCCGAGGTCGACCAGTCGCGGTAGGCGGCTTCCTTCCGGCGGACCTCGGCGAGTTCGTCGGCCGGGGTAGCCGTGATCCGGCGCAGGCCGCGGGCGAAGGACGAGTTGGCGACCTTCGTCTCGGTATCCGTCTCGAACAGTGCGCCCTGGCCCTTGCGCTCCAGCTCGTTGCGGGCCATCAGCGACCGTGCCCAGGCCTCGTCGTCGCCCTCGGTCTTCTTGAACGCCTTGTCCGGGATGCCCTTCCTCATCAGCGCGGGGTTCGCCCCGATCAGGCCGTTGCCGTGCTTGATGTGCGCGTCGAGGAAGCCGAGAGGCTTCCCCGGTTCCATGGCTTCCAGCCACAGGGACACCTTGGCGAGTTCGACCGCCATGGGGTTGAGGTCCACGCCGTACACGCATCGTGCCACCACCTCGTGCAGGGCGTGGCGTACGGCGTCGGCTGTGGGCTCGGGGTTGCGTTCGCGGACGGAGGCGACGCGTTTGGCGATGCGGCGGGCCGCCGCCACGAGGAAGTGGCCGGATCCGCACGCGGGATCGCAGACCGTGAGGGAGAGAAGTTCCTCGGCGATCGTCTCGGCCGGGTCGAGGAGTCCCTTCGCGCTCGCGCGCTGCTCGCCGCGTTTGACGGCGTCGTCGATCACCGGGTCCAGTGTCGAGTCGAGGAGCGTCTCGGTGAGCGCGGACGGCGTGTAGTAGCTGCCGGTCTGCTTGCGGTCGTTGCCGATCCGGTCAACGAGTTCGAAGGTGCGGTCGGCGGCGCTGTGCTTGGGCACCAGCTCCAGCAGGGACTCGTACACCGAGCCGAGTTCCTCGGCGCCCATGTGCTGGTAGTCGACGGGCCGCCAGCGTGCCGCTCCCACGTCCCGTACCCGGGACAGGTGCTTGACGGCCTCGAACAGATGCCGGTTGGCCAGCCGTACGCCGTGCAGCGGTTCATCGGCGGCGGTGTCGTTGAAGAGGCCGCCGAGTCCTTTCAGACCCAGCTCGGGGCGGCCCTCCTCCGAGCCGAGCGCTTCGATCAGCAGTTCCAGGGCGCGGTACTGGTCGTCGTGGGCGGTGCCCAGGCGGCGCAGTGCGTGGCGGCGCAGGCGGGCGGTGGAGAAGTAGCGGGTGAACCGCTCCCGGGTGCGTTCGTCCGCCCCGGGGTCCAGCAAGGCGCCCCGGTCCTCGGTGACGAAGAGGAAGATCATGCGGTAGACGAGCCGCAGCAGCGCGGTCTGGAAGGCGTGGACATCCAGCTGCTCGCGGAGCCTGTTGTTGTGCGGGTGGCTCAGGAAACCGGTGCCGAGGACGGTGAGTGCGGCCTGGACGCCATCGCGGAAGTGGTTCAGCGCCCGGCTGCCGGACTCGATGGCGACCATGCGCCATTTCTCCAGCCAGCACCCCGAGGCCGCCGTGCCGTCCGGCACGGTGAACCGGGAGGCGTGCAGCACGCAGTACAGCAGCACGAATTCGCTGAACAGCTCGCCCTCGAAGATGGCTTCCAGGTCGAACTCGACATAGGCCGCCGTCGCGAAAGACGACGAGTCCCGCAGCAGCCGCAGACGGCGGCCGTTGGTGAGGACCGCCCACAGGTGGGCGTCGGTGCGGTTGAGGCAGTCCTGGAGCATGGACTGGGCGGGGACCAGACCGGGGGCCGGGCGCTTGTCCAACTCCTGGTTCCAGGGGATCAGATGGATCAGGGCGGGGCCGTGCCGGTGGGAGACCGGGAAGGGGTGTTCCGGGTCGGATTCGGCGGTGATGCCGCTCGGACCGATTTCCGTCAGGGCGCCGAAGTCCAGTTTGCGGAACAGCTGCGCCAGCCAGTCCGTACCGGCCCGCCCCGTCGGGTCGGCGGCCGGGGCACCCGTCACCGGGTCCGTCGGCAGGGCGGCGCGCAGGTCGCGCCACAGCGGCTTGAGGTATTCCCAGGCCCGCTCGGCCTCGTCCCGCACGGGCACCGAGGCCGGCAGGCCGTAGTCGGCGGGTTTGGTGCCCGGCAGGTTCCGCGCCTCGGGGATGCGCAGCAGCATGTCGGTGGGCAGCAGCCCGCCGACCGTGGTGACGGCGGTGAAGGCGCGGCTGGTGGCGCGGGTGGCAGCGGCGGCGGACATCAGGCTTCGGCTCCCGGGACGGTAGAGGCGGGGACGGCGGGCTGCCGCGGCAGATAGACGTAGACGCCGAGGATGTCGGCGGGTTCCTGTGGGACGACCTTCAGGCCACGGACGATCTCCTCGTTCGCCTTCCGGACCCGGCGGTGCGAGGCGTCGAGTTCTGCCGCCAGGTGATCCCCGTACTCCCTTAGATGCTCCGACAGCTCGGGAAGTCCGTCCAGGGTGCGGGTGATCTGGTTGTGTGCCAGCTGCTCATGCGTGTTGGAGGTGGCGCGGGCCGCGAGCAGCGCGGTGGCGGCGTTGTCGTCCAGCCAGCGGGCGCGTCCCGGGGCGCCCTCGTAGGCGAGCAGCCGGGCGTCCTCCGCCACCAGCTGCCGTTCGCCGGTACGTGACGGCAAGGTCAGGTGGAAGCGGTAGCGGACCAGCAGCAGCGTGGTGCGGGTGGCGACCGCGTCCGTGGTCACCACCCCGCAGCGCCGTGCCGGGCGCGGGCCTGCCGCGTTGACGTCCAGGGCGGAGTCCAGCACGTACGAGGCGAGGGCACCGATCGCCGGATCGGTGCGCACCAGCGCGGCCTCGCCCCGTCCGATCGCCGCCGTCGTACGGAACGGGATCTGCCGGTCCTCCTCCACCAGCCGGCCCCCGAGGGTGGCGGCCAGCGCGTCCCGCAGCCCCGCCGGCGTGCCGCCGACCTGGGCCGTGAAGTCGCCGCTGCCGTCACGCGGGTCACGTACCAGGGCTTCCAGGTCGCGCAGTGCCTCCAGCGCGAAGGCGCGAACCTCTCCGGCGCCGCCGAGCGCCGCCCGTACGGCGGCGACCTCGCGGGCCACCTCCTCCGGGTGGATGGCGCGCTGGGCGTACCGGGAACGGGAGGTCTTCTCCCGTTCGGCGGCCGAATTCCACTCGCGCTCGATACGGTCGAACGACTGCTGCTGGGGGCCGCCCAGATCGAACAGGCTCTGCTGGCTGCCCTGCCGCCCGTGCAGCAGCAGCCACTCCACCACCGCGTCCGTGACGCCCGACGCGCTCTCGTCGGGGACGGAGACGGAGATGCCCAGGTCCTTCTTGATCTGCCGGTGCTTCTTGAACAGCACCTCCAGGACCTTGCCGTCAATGCCGTTGTCCTCGCCGTACATGGTGATGACCCGGACCCGGTCGCGCTTCTGCCCGTACCGGTCGACGCGGCCCTCGCGCTGGTCGTGGCGGGTCGGGTTCCACGCCAGGTCGTAGTGGACGACCGCGTCGAAGTGGTGCTGGAGGTTGACACCCTCGGAGAGGCAGTCGGTGGCGATCAGCACCCGGGCGCCGGTCTCGTCCTCGCTCTCGGCGGCCAGCTGCTCGATGCGTTCCAGGCGCTGCTGCGGGGAGAGGGTGCCGGTCACGGCGGCGATCCTGGTCCGCTTGCCGAGCTTGCCCTCCAGCTGCCGCTCCAGATACTCGGCGGTGGGGATGTACCGGCAGAAGACGATCGGGTGGTAGCCGTCCGCGATCAGCTTCTTCAGGTGCCCGGTCAGCGCCTTGAGCTTGGCGTCCCCCGCCGGGCCGGTCAGTTGTTCCGCACGCTCGGCGAGGTCGAGGAGCCGGGCGCCCGCGTCCTCGGACTCCGCTGCGCCCGGTGCGACGTCCATGCCTTCCAGCCGGTCGTTGTCGGCCGAATCGGCGGCGACTGGGGCGCCGAGCGCGTCCGCCTCCTGGGCGGTGCGGGCGGCGGCCGACTTCGAGCGGGTCTTGAGGGTCTGCGCGGCGGCGGCCGGTGAGGACACCATCGAACGCAGCAGCGCGATCACCGACCACCAGGCGATGCGGGCCTCCCGCTTGCCCTGCTCGCCTGCCGCCCGCACCCGGTCTCCGGCGTAGGCGATGGCGTCGTCCAGCAGTGCCCGGTAGGCCGGGGCCAGCTTGTACGGCTCGTCCTTCGTCCAGCGGTCGGACGGAAACGCGGTCCGCTCGGCCAGCGAGTTGTCGGCGAGACCGTCCTCCTTGGTGAGGTACTCGCGGACATCCGCGCGCTTGCGGGCCACGAAGTGCTCAGCCAGCCGGGCCCGGCCGGCCGGCTTCTCCAGGTCGAGGGTGGCCAGTTCGGGCCGGACCAGGCCGAGGAGATTGCGGAAGGCGGACTCCTTGCCGGAGTGCGGGGTCGCGGTCAGCAGCAGCAGATGACGCTCGCTGTCGGCGGAGATGCGGCGCAGCAGTTCGTACCGCAGCTGGTTCGATGACGAGGACGACGCCGTTGCCTGCCCGGCGTCGTCGGCGGACACACACGCGTGGGCCTCGTCCACGATCACCAGATCCGGACAGTGCCGTACGAAGTCCTCCCGGTGGCGGGCCGACTTGATGAAGTCCGTCGAGATGATGGTGAACGGGTGCTTGTCGAAGAGGGACTGACCCAGTTCGAGGGCGCGTTCGAGACGTGACACCGTGGAGGAGAGCACCAGTTCGGCGTCGATGCCGAACTTCTCCCGCAGTTCGCCCTGCCACTGCTCGGCCAGCGCGGGGGAGCACAGCACGGCCAGCCGGGTGGCCTCGCCCTGCGCCAGCAGTTCCTTGGCGATCAGACCGGCCTCGACCGTCTTGCCGATACCGACGTCGTCCGAGATCAGCAGGCGCACTGTGCGTTGCCGCAGTGCCATGAGCAGCGGAACCAGCTGATAGGCGCGTGGTTCGACGGCGATCGACGCCAGCGAGCGGAACGGGCCCGCGCCCGACCGGAAGCCGACCCGCAGTGCCGTACGCAGCAGCCCGGCCGCGCGCTGGTCGCCGAGGTCGGTGGGGCTCGGCGCCGCGAATTCGGCGGGGCGTACTTCCTCGAACGAGGGGAAGACAGCCGCGATATCGTCCTCGCTCCCGCCGAGGGGGCGCAGCACCAGCATGTCGGGGGCGCTCTCGGGCAGCACGACCCACTCACGTCCGCGGGCGGCGACCAGCGAGCCGGCCGTGTAGGCGGCGGCTGTGTGTGTCGGGCTCATGAGATGTCTCGGTTCCTTGAGGTCGGGAGCGGAAGCGGGCGCCGTGCTCAACGGGTGCGGAAGTAGCCGGAGTGGTGGTCGACGATGGCCTGCCAGTCCGTGTCCGTCGGGAAACGCAGCACGTCCCAGCCGGCGTCCTCCAGGCGGTAGCCGGCCTCGATGTCGCGCGTGGAGTCCGCCGGGTGGCCGGGGATGTCGACGAACACGGCCAGGTGGGCGCCCTCCAGGTGGAAGACGAGATCGGGGCGGGCGTCCGTTCCCGGGACGAAGGTGTTGACCTCGTCCGGCAGCCGGTAGCCCATCGCCTTGAGCCAGGCGAGCAGATCGCCCCCCGCGACGAGAGCCGCCAGGTCCGATTCCACCGGCGTCGGCGAGGACACGGGTCCCTGGGCCGGCGCCGGGACGACACGGCCGCCGGCCGCCGCCGGGGCCAGCCGCCGGTACTGCTCGCTGCGCGACTCCCCGCGGTCCTCCCGCACCGTACGGGCCCCGGCCAGGCGCAGCAGCAGGGGCCGCGCGGCATACCGGTTCAGCGCGAGGTGAACGCGCTGGTTGGCGTAGGTCAGCAGACAGGCGTAGCAGCCACGGGCGCACTCCTCACCGGCCGCCGGCCCGCCCCGGTCCTCACCGGTCACCGGGTCGAAGTGGCAGATCTCCAGCGCGGTACGGGCGGCCTCGGCGAGCGCCCCGGGGTCGCGCTGGAGGCGGCGCAGCACACCGGCGCCGCCCTCGGCGGCCTCGGTGAACAGCAGGCTGCGGCACGGGTTGCTGTGTTCCGAGGGGAGGAGTTCGGCGGTGAGTTCGGAGTCCTCCAGCTCGAACGCCGCCTCGATGCCACGCTCCAGCGCGTACATCACCGAGAGTGCCACCGGCCCGGGCTGCGGCTCGTCCAGGGTCACCGCGAGGATGTTGCGGCGATCCTCCACATACGGCAGGACCCGCTTCTTTCGGCGCTTCTCGTTGCCTTCCTCGTCGACCACCGGCATGCCGGTGCCCTCGATGGCGTCGGCGGCGGCCCGGTCGTTCAGCCACCGGCCGTCGCCCAGGTCCAGCCAGTAGCCGTCCGGCTGATCCTTCTTGTCGCGGACCCGGCCGAGGTTGGTGATGCGGACGGTCGCCGAATCGCCGTAGTCCACGGTGAGCACGGGGGCGCCATCGGCGTCGTTGACCAGGGAGGTGAGGCGCCCGCTGCGGGCCCCGTGATCCTGGAAGGCGTACGAGGTCTCCAGCCGGAAGCCGGCCCGGCGGCGTTCCTCCTCGTCCGAGGAGATCCGCTCACGCTTGCTGGTGTACACGGTGTGCAGATGGAGCAGGCCGGTCTGCTTGCCGGTCAGCGGCTCCTGGCACATGGCGCACAGATCGGTTCCTGCCTTCACCTCGTGGTGGTAGCCGCAGTTGTCGCAGCGCCTGGCCTCCGCCGTCGCCAGGTCGCCGGAGGCGTCCGGCGGCAGCTGCACCCGGGTGACCTGGTACCGGGAGCCCTCGTGGTAGATGAGCGCGCCGGGACCGAACTCGCGGATCGCGAGGAACCGGGGGCGCTGGAGGTAGTCGCCGTCCGCGTTGCGGCGGTTGCCCGAGCGCGGGATGTAGGCGGCCAGCGGGAGACGGGGGAAGCTGTAACCGGGCAGAAAACCCTCGGATGCCAGATAGCGGTACGGATTGAAGTCGCTCATCACCGACTTGCTGTCGGAGGAGCGGTTCAGCAGCAGGTTGGTCTGGGTCTCCGCCTCCCGGCGGCGGCTGCGCGCCCGGCCCTGCTCACCCTGGGACAGCGTGTGGTCCACGACGCGCTTGTTCTGCTCGTACTGGTCGATGACGGCCGCCCGGAACAGCTGGCGCCACCGGTCGAAGGAGGCGTCGAACCGCTGCGGGGCCCGTTGGATCCGGTCCTCGATCCAGTCGTCGAACCACCAGGTGGTGGCCTCGAATTCGGGGATCAGCGGAGCGAGGACGCGCTTGGCCGACTCGACGGCGCGGCGGCGGGCGTCCTCGTCCAGCGCGAGGTCGCGGATGTGGGGGAGGAGTGGCAGCTCCATGCGGGGATCGGGGCGGTCGCCGGCCTCGGGGTCGTAGGCGACATCGACGATGTCGGGGATCGACGTGCCGAGCTTCATGCCGGTTTCGGCCAGCCAGATGCCCTGGAGATGGGAGCGGACCAGGTCCTCGTTGGCCAGTTCCAGACGGGGCGGGGCCACTTGACCCGCCACCATCTCCTGGGAGCGGCGGAAGTAGTACTGGTCGTGGCTGTTGCCGGTGGCGCAGTACGTGGTGACCAGCGCGGGCTGTCCGGAGCGCCCGGCCCGGCCCGAGCGCTGCGCGTAATTGGCCGGGGTCGGCGGCACATTGCGCATCAGCACCGCGTTGAGCGAGGAGATGTCCACGCCCAGCTCCATCGTCGGCGAGCAGTACATCAGTTTCAGATCAGCCGTCCGGAACCGTTCCTCACGCAGCCGCCGGTCCTCGGGGGTGACCTGGGCGGTGTGCTCCCGGGCGTACAGGCCGGACAACTCGGCCGCCGCCGTCCGGTACAGATCGCGGAAGAAGGGATTGACGCGCGGGCTGTCACCGTCGCGGTAGGTACGGGTCAGCCGGTCCACCACACCCTGCTCGCCGTCGCCGGCCCGCCAGATCAGCGCGGCGGCCGACACCCGGTAGCCGATGTGCTTGTCGGTGACTCGCCGCCGATGAGGCGGCCCGGAGCGTTCGGGTGCCGCCTCCACCTCGCACACCAGGCCCGCCTCGTGCAGCACCTCCAGCAGGTCCTTGATGACCTGCTGGAGGTCGTCCAGGTGCAGCTCGCGCGTCGCGGGCACCTCCCGCCGCAGCCACTTGCCGAACTTGCCACGGGCCGACAGGAACAGCGCGCTGCGTTCCATACCCGGCCGGGAGGCGTACGGGAAGGCGGTGCCGACGTTCGGCCGGTCGCTTTCACTCAGCACCCAGGGCCCGGTCAGCCGTTCCTCGCTGGCCCGCAGCAGGATGTCGAAGTCGTCCCGGAAGTACTGGACGTCGATGGCCAGGGCCCGCCGCATGTAGTCGAGCAGCGTACGGCTGACCTCCACCCGCTGTGCCGGGTCGGCCTCCCGGAGCACGGGGTGGGCCTGAACCCAGCGCTCCTGCTCCTCGGCGACGTGGGCCAGATCCGGGTAGTCGATGCGGAGGAGCCCGGTCTGTTCCAGGTTGGGCATGGTGACCCGCCAGCCGCGCTCCAGGTCGCGGTAGAGGCGGTATCCGACGACGTCCCGGAAGGTCTTGGTGGCCCGCCGTACCAGGGTGGGGGCCGGGTTCGCCCCGGCCGTGTACTCGCCGGGGGCGAGGTCCATGAGGGTGGTGACGGCCATCGCGAGGTCGTCGTGGCTCAGCCCCTCCTCGCCCGCGTCCACCACAGCCCGGTACAGGGCGCCGCGCAACTGCGTCACCTGGGCGAAGTCGTTGAAGTGGCCGGCCTGGAGCGAGGCGTCCTGCCGGTTGTCGACGAAGGAGAGCAGCTTGCGCGACTCCTTGCCGAGGCTGTCCTCGGGTACCGCCAGCAGGGACTTGACGATCGAGGCGGAGAGCAGCGAGGTGGCCGAGGAACGGCCCTCCTGGTCCAGGGTGGCGAGCTTGGCGAAGTCCCGGCCGCGGGTCTGCTCGTAGGAGACCTGGCAGTGCACGCAGAACAGGAACGGGGCGGGGACGAACGCCGCCACCATGCTCCCGCCCGGCCCTTCGCCCGCCTCGGTGGACTCGTCCGTCTCGTTGCCCCGGGCGTCCACCAGCACCCGCTGGGGGACGCGGGGCCGGTAGGACTTCTTGACGACCGTCACGCCCTGTGCGTCCGTCTCCAGCCACGACTCGGGCAGCCGCCGGTCGCCCACGGCCGTCTGTGGATCGGCGGGCCACTCGTAGCCGTCGCCCGGTGTACTCAGATACAGATAGCCCTCGCCCGCGCGGCCCCCGGAGGCGGAGGTGTCCCGGCGCGGCTCGTACCGGAACCCGCCGCCCTCCTCCGTGCGCCACACCGTCAGATACTCCTGCCCGCACTCGCGGCAGAACGCCAGCGGAAAGAGTGGTTTGCCGCCGCTGCCCGGCTGCTCCAGCTGGTACGTGCGGGTGAGCGGCCGGGTGAGCGGATCCTCCAGGGTGGTGAAGACGGTGTCGCCCTTGGAGAGGAACTGGTGCAGCCGGAAGGCGAACAGCGGCCGTTCGGTCACCGGGTGCTTGGCCTGCGATCCGGCCTCCAGGGTGGCCCGGATCGCCTCACGGACCGTCTCCTCGGCGACGCCGGACTCGGCGGAGAGCTGGGCCACCGCCGCCTCGATGGTGTCCGGGGCGCGGCGGCGCAGCCGCCCCGTGCCCTCCTCGTGCTCCAGGCCGAACCTGGATTCCACCCAGCGGGCCAGCGGGTCCTTCGTCAGCGCCTCGTACGCGCGGGGCGCCGCCGTCTGGCGCAGGTATTCCGCGGGTACGGTCGCCGGGGCCTCTTCGGTCGCCCGGATCAGGGTCTCGCCGATGACCCGGTCCGGCAGCACCGTGGTCCCGAAGAGCCGCCCGGCGACCTTGGCCACCTCGCGCCGCTGGTCCGCCCAGGATCCCTCGGTGGACATGGTCGCCGAGGTGCCGATGCACTGGAGGCCCGACGCGGCCCGGCATGCCTCACGGACCCGGCGGATCAGGAACGCGACGTCGGCGCCCTGCCGGCCCCGGTAGGTGTGCAGTTCGTCGAAGACGAGGAACTGCAGGCCCTCGGCCATCCGGATCAGGCTGGACCGGTCGTCCGGCCGGGTCAGCATGAGCTCCAGCATCACGTAGTTGGTCAGCAGGATGTCCGGGGGGTTCTTGCGCAGGTGTGCCCGCTCCTCGGCCGACTCCTGGCCGGTGTAGCGGGCGAAGGTGACCGGCTCGTGGCCGGCCCCGAACCCGTTGCGCAGATACTTGTTCAACTCCTCCAGCTGGGAGTTGGCCAGTGCGTTCATGGGGTAGACGATGATCGCCCGTACCCGGCCGCCCGCCCCCGGTCCTGCCGCCTGACGCTCTTTCAGCACGTGATCCACGATGGGGACGATGTACGCGAGCGACTTGCCGGAGCCGGTGCCGGTGGTGAGCACATAGGAGTCGCCGGCCTGCGCGGCCTCGATCGCCTGCCGCTGGTGGAGGTGGAGGGTGAGCGGCCGGCCGTCCGGGCGCGGGGAGTGCTCCTTCTTGCCGGCCTGGAAAATCTCCGCGCACCGGGGGTGCAGCAGGCCGTCCCGTACCAGATCGGTGACCAGACCGCCGTCGGCGAAGAAGGGGTTGAGCGACAGCCAGGGGTGCGGCCACTGGGACTTGGCCGCGAGGTCGTCCTCGACGAAGTTGCCGATCCGGGGGTCCCGGATGATGGTGGCGCCCTTGGTGAAGCTCTCGTACTCGGCGATCAGGTCACTGTGGATGCCGAAGACATCCATGGTCTGGGGCGTCCGGGGTGAGGCGCGTGGTACGGGTACCGGCACGGTCGGGGCGGACGGGGGATACAGCTCGCGCAGTCGGGCGACCGGGTCCATTGCCCGCCAGTGCGGGGCGAGCAGGCTGGTTGTCCCATCCGCTGCCAGGGCGAGGGGCATCAGGACCATGCGGACCAGTTCGGCGTTCTCGGGCCGGAGTTCGGCGTCCTTCTCCAGCAGCCCGGCCACCAGTCGGACGAGCTCGGCGGGCAGCTCCGGGCGGACCAGGGACAGCTGCGGGGGCTGGTCGTTCAGGTGCTGGTCGCACAGCTCGTAGGCGGTCTTGGCGGAGAACGGCGGCCGTCCGATGAGCAGTTCGTACAGGATGCAGCCGAGTGCGTAGAGATCGGCCGGGGCGGAGGCCCGTTCGGCGCGGAACTGCTCGGGGGCCATATAGCGGGCGGTGCCGACGCTGACGCCGGTGCTGGTCAGCCGGGTCTGGTCGGGGTCGTCGACGATCGAGCCCATGCCGAAGTCGAGGATTTTCACCGTGCCGTCTCGGGTGAGCATCACATTGGCCGGCTTGAGATCGCGATGGACGACGTCGGATCGGTGGGCGGCGGTGAGGCCGGCGGCGATCTGTGCTCCGATGGCGGCGACCCAGGAGACGGGGAGCTGCGGTTCCTCGTCGATGAGATCCGCGAGCGGGTTGCCGTCCAGCAACTCCATCGCCAGGTAGGGCAGTCCGCTGCCACCAGGCCCCTGGTCCAGCCCGCCGTCGATCAGCCGGGTGAGGTTGGGGTGACCCAGGGAGAGTCTGCGCATGATCTTGATCTCGCGGCGGAAGCGGTCGACTTCCTTGCCGGAGCCCGAGATGGCCGGTGCGATGCCGGTGCGGGCGCGCAACACCGTCTTGAGCGCGACCAGCCGGTGCGGGGAGTCCACGGCCGTTGTCAGGTCTTCGGCACGGTGTACCTCTCCCATGTTGCCGCGCCCCACGATCCCCATGACGCGGAATCGTCCGTCGACCGCCGTTTCCGGACCCACTGGGCCTCCCCCTTTTCGCCCGTCGCGTGCAAGGTAGGTGCAACTCGCACGGTGAGCGTATACCTTCACCCAGTAGTGGAACTCGTGTCAATCTGTTGGCATTGTCAACACGGATTTCACAACTCAACCACGACAACAAGCCGCCGCGCCCCGGCGCATACCGCGGGAGCGGTCGGACGGGGCGCGGGGCAGTCGGTGGTCAGATGTCGCGGAACGTTTCGATCTGGGCGCCCACCGAGTTCAGGCGTTCGGCCAGGTCCTCGTAGCCGCGGTTGATCACGTACACGTTGCGCAGCACCGAGGTGCCCTCGGCCGCCATCATCGCCAGGAGGACGACCACCGCCGGGCGCAGGGCCGGGGGGCACATCATCTCGGCGGCGCGCCAGCGGGTGGTGCCTTCGACCAGGACGCGGTGCGGGTCCAGGAGCTGGAGGCGGCCGCCGAGGCGGTTGAGGTCGGTGAGGTAGATGGCGCGGTTGTCGTAGACCCAGTCGTGGATCAGGGTCGAGCCGTGGGCGGAGGCCGCGATCGCCGCGAAGAAGGGGACGTTGTCGATGTTCAGGCCGGGGAACGGCATCGGGTGGATCTTGTCGATGGGCGCCTCCAGTTTGGAGGGGCGCACCGTCAGGTCCGCGAGCCGGGTGCGGCCGTTGTCGGCCGGGTACTCGGCGGAGAGGTCGTGGTTGAGGCCCATGCCCTCCAGCACGGCCAGTTCGACTTCCAGGAACTCCACCGGGACGCGCCGGATCGTCAGTTCCGATTCGGTGATGACCGCGGCGGCGATCAGGCTCATGGCCTCGACCGGGTCCTCGGAGGGGGAGTAGTCCACGTCGCGGTCGATGTGCGGGACGCCGTGCACGGTGAGGGTGGTGGTGCCCACGCCCTCGACGCGTACGCCCAGCTCTTCCAGGAAGAAGCAGAGGTCCTGGACCATGTAGTTGGACGAGGCGTTGCGGATCACCGTGACGCCGTCGTGCCGGGCGGCGGCCAGGACGGCGTTCTCGGTGGCGGTGTCGCCGCGCTCGGTGAGGACGATGGGCCGCTCGGGGCCGATCTGCCGGTTGACGGTGGCGTGGTACATGCCTTCCGTCGCGGTGATCTCCAGGCCGAACCGGCGCAGGGCCGTCATGTGGGGCTCGATGGTGCGGGTGCCGAGGTCGCAGCCGCCGGCGTAGGGGATCTTGAAATGGGTCTCGCGGTGCAGCAGCGGGCCGAGGAACATGATGATGCTGCGGGTGCGGCGCGCGGCGTCCGCGTCGATGCCGTCCAGGTCCAGCTGGGCCGGGGGCTGGATCTCCAGGTCGGCGCCGTCGTTGATCCAGCGGGTGCGGACGCCGATGGAGTTGAGGACCTCCAGGATGCGGAAGACCTCTTCGATGCGGGCGACCCGGCGCAGGACGGTGCGGCCGGAGTTGAGCAGCGAGGCGCACAGCAGTGCGACGCAGGCGTTCTTGCTCGTCTTGACATCGATGCTGCCGGAGAGCCGGCGTCCGCCGATCACGCGCAGATGCATCGGACCGGAGTAACCCAGCGACACGATCTCGCTGTCGAGGGCCTCCCCGATGCGCGCGATCATCTCAAGGCTGATGTTCTGGTTCCCTCGCTCGATCCGGTTGACGGCACTCTGCGAGGTGCTGAGAGCATCGGCGAGTTGCAGTTGCGTCCAGCCACGATGTTGGCGCGCGTCCCGGATGAGCTGCCCGATCCGGGCGAGGTAGTCATCGGTCATGCAAGCGACCCTATCTCAGATATGAGATGAGGCATCCGGGCGGGGGCCATTCGGGTGAGTGGCCCGGTGTCCCGGGGGATCCGGCGTCCGCCGGGTGCGGCGCATGTGCTCCGTTCGGGGGTGCGCGCCGTGGTCCCCGGTTCCCCCGGTCGGCCGCCGCCGGCGGGGCCGAAGGGGCCGGGGGTCGGGTGGTCGCCCGGAGTCGCTGTTCCTCCGCTGTCACCTTTCCCATCATCGGTGCGGGAGCGGACCGGCGCATCAGGTCCGGCGGCCCGCCGTTTTCCGTGGTGCGGGCCGGGCATCCGGCGGGGCGGCGCCGAACGCGGGGCCCTCCGCGCGTTCCCGGGGCCGATGTACTAGAGTTATCTCGACATCGAGATATCTAGTGAAGGTCCCTGAAGGAGAAAGTCGTGTCGGCCAACACCTTCGACGCCCGCGCCACGCTGCGGGTGGGCGACGAGTCGTATGAGATCTTCCGGCTGGACAAAGTGGAGGGCGCCGCCCGCCTCCCGTACAGCCTCAAGGTGCTGCTGGAGAACCTGCTGCGCACCGAGGACGGGGCGAACATCACCGCCGAGCACATCAGGGCGCTCGGCTCCTGGGACCCGAACGCCCAGCCCAGCCAGGAGATCCAGTTCACCCCCGCCCGGGTGATCATGCAGGACTTCACCGGCGTGCCCTGTGTCGTCGACCTGGCGACCATGCGCGAGGCCGTCCGCGAGCTGGGCGGCGACCCGGCCCGGATCAACCCGCTGGCCCCGGCCGAGCTGGTCATCGACCACTCGGTGATCGCCGACAAGTTCGGCACCCCGAACGCGTTCCAGCAGAACGTGGAGCTGGAGTACGGCCGCAACCGCGAGCGCTACCAGTTCCTGCGCTGGGGCCAGACCGCCTTCGACGAGTTCAAGGTCGTCCCGCCCGGCACCGGCATCGTGCACCAGGTCAACATCGAGCACCTGGCCCGCACCGTCATGGTCCGCAACGGCCAGGCGTACCCCGACACCCTGGTCGGCACCGACTCCCACACCACCATGGTCAACGGCCTGGGCGTGCTCGGCTGGGGCGTCGGCGGCATCGAGGCCGAGGCCGCCATGCTGGGCCAGCCGGTCTCCATGCTGATCCCGCGCGTGGTCGGCTTCAAGCTCACCGGCTCGCTGCCCACCGGCACCACCGCCACCGACCTGGTGCTCACGATCACCGAGATGCTGCGCCAGCACGGTGTGGTCGGCAAGTTCGTCGAGTTCTACGGCGAGGGCGTCTCCTCCATCCCGCTGGCGAACCGCGCCACCATCGGCAACATGTCTCCGGAGTTCGGCTCCACCGCCGCGATCTTCCCGATCGACGAGGAGACCATCAGCTACCTGCGGCTCACCGGCCGCGACGCCCAGCAGCTGGCGCTCGTCGAGGCGTACGCCAAGGAGCAGGGCCTGTGGCTGGACACGGCCAACGAGCCGGAGTTCTCCGAGTACCTGGAGCTCGACCTCGCCACGGTCGTCCCCTCGATCGCCGGCCCCAAGCGTCCCCAGGACCGCATCGCGCTCGCCGACGCCAAGCAGAAGTTCGGCGCCGACGTCCGCAACTACGTGTCGTCCGCCGACGTGGACGAGGCGGGCAAGGAGTCCTTCCCGGCCTCCGACGCCCCCGCCGTCTCCAACGGCGTGCCCTCCAACCCGGTCACCGTGACCACCGCGGACGGCACCTTCGAGCTGGACCACGGCGCCGTCACCGTCGCCGCCATCACCTCCTGCACCAACACCTCCAACCCGTCCGTCATGGTCGGCGCGGCGCTGCTGGCCAAGAAGGCGGTGGAGCGCGGTCTCACCCGCAAGCCGTGGGTCAAGACCACCCTGGCGCCCGGCTCCAAGGTCGTCATGGACTACTACGACCGGGCCGGTCTCACCCCGTACCTCGACAAGCTGGGCTTCAACCTGGTCGGGTACGGCTGCACCACCTGCATCGGTAACTCGGGCCCGCTGCCCGAGGAGATCTCCCAGGCGATCAACGACAACGACCTCGCCGTCGTCTCGGTGCTCTCCGGCAACCGCAACTTCGAGGGCCGGATCAACCCCGACGTCAAGATGAACTACCTGGCGTCCCCGCCGCTGGTGGTCGCCTACGCGCTGGCCGGCTCGATGAAGATCGACATCACCACCGAGCCGCTGGGCACCGACTCCGAGGGCAAGCCGGTCTACCTCGCCGACATCTGGCCCTCCGAGAAGGAGATCGAGGACGTCGTCGCGTCCGCCATCGGCCAGGAGATGTTCGGCCAGAGCTACGCCGACGTCTTCGCCGGTGACGCCCAGTGGAACTCCCTGCCGATCCCCACCGGCTCCACCTTCGAGTGGGACCCGGAGTCCACCTACGTCCGCAAGCCCCCGTACTTCGAGGGCCTGACCATGGACCCCGCGCCGGTCGCCGACATCTCCGGCGCCCGCGTGCTGGCGAAGCTCGGCGACTCGGTCACCACCGACCACATCTCGCCCGCCGGTGCCATCAAGGCCGACACCCCGGCCGGCCAGTACCTCACCGAGCACGGCGTGAGCCGCCGCGACTTCAACTCCTACGGGTCGCGCCGCGGCAACCACGAGGTGATGATCCGCGGTACCTTCGCCAACATCCGGCTGCGCAACCAGATCGCGCCGGGCACCGAGGGCGGCTACACCCGCGACTTCACCCAGGCGGACGGGCCGGTCTCGTTCATCTACGACGCCTCCCAGAACTACCAGGCCGCCGGTATCCCGCTGGTCATCCTGGCCGGCAAGGAGTACGGCTCCGGCTCCTCCCGCGACTGGGCCGCCAAGGGCACCGCGCTGCTGGGCGTGCGCGCGGTGATCGCCGAGTCCTACGAGCGCATCCACCGCTCCAACCTGATCGGCATGGGCGTGCTCCCGCTCCAGTTCCCGGCCGGTACGACCGCCGAGTCGCTGGGGCTCACCGGTGAGGAGACCTTCTCCTTCACCGGCGTCACCGAGCTGAACGAGGGCCGCATCCCCTCCACCGTCAAGGTGACCACGGACACCGGCGTGGAGTTCGACGCCACCGTCCGGATCGACACCCCCGGCGAGGCGGACTACTACCGCAATGGCGGGATCATGCAGTACGTGCTGAGGTCGCTGATCCGCAAGTGACGCAGCGGGACTGACGGGTCCACGGGCCGTCCTTCCCCCGGAAACGGGGAGGGGCGGCCCTTCGGCGTTTGTCCGGCAGGTATCAACTCGGAAAAGCCTTGTCATGAGCCCCGCAGGCGACCTTCCCCGGCCGCGGCGAGTGGACTATACCTGTCGCCACCCGGGCGGACAGCCGCCGCCCGAGTCCCGTATGAAGGCGAGGACTTGAGCCATGACGTCACGTCCGCACGGTCCGCACACCCCCCACCCCCGGTACGTCGGCCGCCGCGCCCTGCTGACCCGTACCGCCGCCGCCTCCCTGCTCGCCGTCCCGGCCCTGGGCGCCCTGACCTCCTGCGCCAGTGGCGGCAGCGGCGGCGGCACCAAGAACGTCGGCCGCGTCGAGCCCACCGCCGACAACCCGCTGGGCGCCCACCCCGACGGCGACCTCGAAGTCGTCATCTTCGACGGCGGCTTCGGCGACCAGTACGCCCTGGACGCCGAGAAGCTCTACGAGCAGCGCTTCGGCTCCGTCACCCACGTCAAGACCCAGGAGATCCAGTCCCGGCTCCAGCCGCGCATGGTCAAGGGCGACCCGCCGGACGTCGTGGACAACTCCGGCGCCGAGGCGATGGACATCGCCGCCCTGATCCGCAACGACCAGGTGCACGACCTCACCGAACTCCTCGACGCGCCCTCCCTCGACGACCCGGACGTCACCGTGCGCGACACGCTCCAGCCCGGCACCGTCGAGATGGGCCAGTTCGGCACCCAGGCCGTATACCGCCTCAACTACGCCTACCACGTGTACGGCCAGTGGTACTCGCGCACCGCCCTGGAGCGGCTGGACGCCGAGTACCCCCGCACCTGGGACGAGATGATCGCGGTCTGCGAGAAGGCCAAGCGGGCGGGCATGGCCGGCTGGACGTACGCCGGGATGTACCCGTACTACTTCAACTTCACGCTCTACCCCTTCATCGCCAAGATCGGCGGCGCCGACGTGCTGCGCGCCATCGACAACCTGGAGCCCAACGCCTGGCGGCACGAAGCGGTGCGCGCCGCCTTCGAGGCGTACCACGAACTGACCGCGCGCGGCTTCGTGCTGGAGGGCAGCTCCGGGCTCAGCCACGAGGAGTCCCAGGACGAATGGTGCGCGGGCCGGGCCCTGTTCCACCCCAACGGCTCCTGGGTGGAGAACGAGGCCGCCAAGAACACCCCGGCCGACTTCGACATGGCGGTCGGCCCGCCCACCTCGCTCGACGCCTCCGACGCCATGCCGTTCGAGACGATCTGGGCCGCGCCGGGCGAGCCCTTCTTCGTCCCGGCGGACGCCCCCAACGTGGCCGGGGGCCTGGAGTTCCTGCGGATCATGCTCGGCCGCGAATCCGCCCGCAACTTCACCAGCCTGGTCTCCTCGCTCACCTGCGTCCGCGACTCGGTCGACGGCATGGACCTGCCGCCCGGGCTCAGCTCCGCCAACGAGATGCTGGCCGCCGCCGGCGACAACCTCGTCACCGTCCGGCTGCCCGACTGGTACCGCCAGCTCAACAACGAGGAGATCGGCGGCGCCATCGCCGCCATGATGGCCGGCGACATCGAGCCCGGCGAGGCGATCACCCGCTGCCAGCGGGCCGCCGACGCCGCGGCCGCCGACGACTCGCTCCAGCACTTCGAGCACATCTGATGACGCCGGGGGACCGGCTGCTGCTGGGGGCGGCACTCTTCCTGCCGCCCCGCCTCACCCCGCGGCGGGTGCGCGACAGCCGGCACTACCGCACCGTCGACCAGTACCGCTTCATCGGCTGGTTCCTCGCCGCGCCCCTCATCGTCTACCTGGTGTTCGTCGTCTCACCGTTCGTCCAGGCGTTCTTCTACTCGATGACCGACTGGACCGGTTACACCGCCGAGTACACCTTCACCGGCACCGCCAACTACGAACGGATGTGGAACGACGACAAGTTCTGGGAGGCGCTGGGGCACAGCCTGCTGCTGCTGGCGCTCGCCCCGCTGATCACCCTCTCCCTCGGGCTGTTCTTCGCCTTCATGCTCAACGCGGGCGGACGGCGGCGCGGCGGCCAGGCCGTCGCCGGGGTGGCCGGCACCCGGCTGTACAAGATCTTCTACTTCTTCCCGCAGGTGCTCTCCATCGCGATCATCGCGGTGATCTGGGCGCGCATCTACTCGCCGCGCAGCGGGATCCTCAACGAGGGCCTGAGCGCGGTGGGCCTGGACTCGCTGCGGCAGAACGACTGGCTCGGCGGCCGGTTCGCCGTGTGGTGCATCCTCGCCGTGCTGTGCTGGTCCTTCGTCGGCTTCTACGTGGTGCTGTTCTCCGCCGCGATGAGCGCCATTCCGCACGAGATCTACGAGGCGTCGCTGCTGGACGGGGCGAGCCGCCCGGTGACGTTCTTCCGCATCACCCTGCCGCTGAGCTGGGGCACCGTGCGCACCGGCTGGATCTACATGGGCATCCAGGCACTCGACTGCTTCGCCCTGGTCTCGATCATGGTGCCCGAACACGGCATGGACGTGCTGCCCAGCTACCTCTACGACAAGGCGTTCCGGGACGGCCAGGCCGGCTACGCCACCGCCATCGGCGTCGCCCTGTTCGCCGTCACCCTGCTGTTCGCCGGCCTGATGATGCGCCTGGCGCGGCGCGAGCGCATCGAGCTGTGAAGGAGCCAGACGCCATGAGCCGAACCCGCGGCGACGCGCGCCGCACCGAGGGCGGGGCACTCAACGTCTTCGCCCACTCCTTCCTGGTGCTGTGGACGGTGCTGGCGGCCGGCCCCCTCATCTGGGTGCTGCTGGCCGCCTTCCGCCCGCACACGGACATCGTCTCCGACCCCTTCGGGCTGCCCGGCGGGCTGCACTGGGAGAACTTCACCAACGCCTGGACCACCGCCGACATCGGCCGCTACACCCTCAATTCGCTGATCATTCTCTCCGGTTCGCTCACCGGCACCATGCTGCTGGGGGCGATGGCCGCGTACGTGATCGCCCGCTACGAGTTCCGCGGCAACCGGGCCGTCCATCTCCTCTTCACCGGCGGCCTGATGTTCCCGGTCTTTCTCGCCCTGGTGCCGCTGTTCTTCGTGCTGGACAATTTCGGACTGCTGAACACCCGGCAGGGCCTGATCCTGGTCTACATCGCCTATTCCCTGCCGTTCACCGTCTTCTTTCTGGTGTCCTTCTTCCGTACGCTTCCCGGGGCGGTCCAGGAGGCCGCCGTGCTGGACGGCGCCTCGCACAGCCGGATCTTCTTCCAGATCATGATGCCGATGGCCAGACCGGGGCTCATCAGCATCGGGATCTTCAACTTCCTCGGTCAGTGGAACCAGTTCGTCCTGCCGAAGGTGCTCAACATCGGCTCGCCCGAGGAAGCCGTCCTGCCGCAGGGCCTGGCCGCCCTGATGGTCCAGCAGCGGTACGAGGGGGACTGGGGAGCGCTGTACGCAGGGGTTTCGATGGCGATCATCCCGGTGCTCGTGGTCTATGTGACCTTCCAGCGGCAGGTCCAGACCGGCCTCACCGCCGGAGCCGTACGGTAACCGGACGCTTCCCCTGCGGCGCCGCATGCGGTCAAATAGTGTACGGGCGCTGCAACGTAAGGGGAGTGAGCCGTGCAGACTCCGGGGTCGCAGTCGTCACTGCACCGGGCCAACCTGGAACGAGTGGTACGCGCGGTGCGCAGCGCCGGCGCCCTGACCCAGGCCGACATCGCCAGGACCACGGGGCTCTCGGCGGCCACCGTGTCCAACATCGTGCGGGAGTTGAAGGACGGCGGGCACGTCGAGGTGCGCACCACCTCGGCCGGCGGGCGGCGGGCGCGCAGCGTCTCGCTGGCCGCCGACGCGGGCATCGTGGTGGGCATCGACTTCGGTCACTCGCATCTGCGGGTGGCCGTGGGCAACCTCTCCCACCAGGTGCTCGCCGAGGAGGCCGAGCCGTTCGACGTGGACGCCTCGGCCGCCGAGGGCTTCGACCGGGCCGAGAAGCTGGTGTCCCGGCTGCTGGGCACCGCGGGCGTGGACCGGGCGAAGATCCTCGGCATGGGCCTGGGCGTGCCCGGGCCCATCGACGTGGCCACCGGCATCCTGGGCTCCACCGCCATCCTGCCGGGCTGGCGCGGCACCAACCCGCGCGAGGAACTCGCCGTCAGGACGGGCGTGCCGGTGCACGTCGACAACGACGCCAACCTGGGCGCCCTCGGCGAACTCGTCTGGGGCTCCGGGCGCGGCTGCGGCGACCTGGCCTACATCAAGGTCGCCTCCGGGGTCGGCGCGGGCCTGGTGATCGACGGCCGCATCTACCGGGGCCCGGGCGGCACCGCAGGCGAGATCGGCCACATCACCCTGGACGAGTCGGGCCCGGTGTGCCGCTGCGGCAACCGCGGCTGCCTGGAGACCTTCACCGCCGCCCGGCACGTGCTGCCGCTGCTGCACGCCAGCCACGGCCCCGACCTGACGATGCGCCGGGTGGTGCAGCTGGCCCGCGAGGGCGACCCGGGCTGCCGCCGGGTGGTCGCCGACATCGGCCGGCACATCGGCTCGGGCGTCGCCCATCTGTGCAACCTGCTCAACCCGTCCCGGGTGGTCCTGGGCGGTGATCTGGCCGAGGCGGGCGAGGTCGCCCTCACTCCGATCCGCGATTCGGTCAGCCGCTACGCCATCCCCTCCGCCGCCCGCAACCTCACCCTGGTCCCGGGTGCGCTCGGCGGGCGGGCCGAAGTCCTCGGCGCGCTCGCGCTGGCCCTGAACGAAGTCGGGGACGCCGCATTGGTGAGCCACTGAGAAAACGGTCCGGAAAACCACAGAAGAAGGCAGCCGGAATGCCCGAACGGGCAGGCTGCCTTCACCTCTTGAATCCGCACCCGGCGGCCGGACGGCGAATCCGTATCGTTTTGCGAGATGCCTGTTTTAAGTATTGACGGCAGCGAATTCGCGGAGTTATCTCTTGCGCCGACCCCGGCCGCACCGTGGCGGCTGGACAGGGAGGCGAGAACATCATGCGTATGCAGTTGCGCCCGATAGCCGTGGGCATCGTGTCCCTCGGTCTCGCGGCGGCCCTGACCGCCTGCGGCGAGGCAGGCGGCGGAGGCAACGGCGACGGGGACGGCAACGGCTCGGGCGAGGGCAAGGAGTCCGGCACCATCGGGCTGCTGCTGCCGGAGAACTCCACGACCCGCTACGAGTCCTTCGACCGTCCCTCCATCGAGGGCAAGATCGCGGAGCTGTGCTCGGACTGCAAGGTCCAGTACAACAACGCGAACGAGGACACGGCGCTCCAGAAGCAGCAGTTCGACGCAATGCTCACCCAGGGCGTCGACGTCATCATCCTGGACGCGGTGGACTCCGCCAGCACCTCCTCCTGGGTGGAGGAGGCCGCCGCCCAGGGCGTGCCGGTGGTGGCCTACGACCGGCTCGCCGAGGGCGATGTCGCCGCGTACGTGTCCTACGACAACACCGAGGTCGGCCGGCTCCAGGGCCGGGCCCTGCTGGAGGCGCTGGGGGACGACGCCGAGGGCGCCGGTGTGGTGATGATCAACGGTTCGCCCACCGACCCCAACGCCGCCATGTTCAAGGCGGGCGCCCACGAGGTCCTGGACGGCGTGGTGGACATCGTCTACGAGTCGGACGTGGACGGCTGGGACGCCGCCCTCGCCAACGAGGACGTCACCGGCGCCGTGGAGTCCCTCGGCGCCGACGCCATCGACGCGGTCTACTCCGCCAACGACGGCATGGCGGCCGGCATCATCACCGCCCTGCACGCCGCCAACCTGCACGAGGTGATCGTCGGCGGCCAGGACGCGGAACTCGCCGGTCTGCAGCGGATCGTCTCCGGGGAGCAGACCTTCACCATCTACAAGGCGCTGGTCCCGCAGGGCGAACTCACCGCCGAGATCGCGGTGCGGGTCCTGCGCGGCGAGGACTTCTCCGACCTCACCACCGGCACCGTCGACTCCCCGACCACCGAGGGCGTCCCCAGCGCGCTGCTGACCCCGGTCACCGTCACGGTCGACACCATCAACGACACGGTCATCGCGGACGAGTTCTACACCGCCGAGGCCATCTGCACCCGGGACTACGCGGACGCCTGCGCCGCCGCCGGCATCGGCTGACCGTCCCTCCCCCCACTTCGACCCGGGGCCGGGCCGCGGCAGCCGCGCCCGGCCCCACACCCAAGGAGAACAACCCCCCTATGACCGCCGCCCCCGTACTGGAGTTGCGCGGTGTCTCCAAGCGGTTCGGCGCCGTCCAGGCGCTCACCGACGTCGATCTGGAGATACGCCCCGGCGAGGTGACCGCCCTGGTGGGCGACAACGGTGCCGGAAAGTCCACCCTCGTCAAGACCATCGCCGGGGTCCACCCCATCGACTCCGGCGCCATCCACTTCCGCGGCGAGCCGGTGCGCATCGCGCGCCCGCACGACGCCCAGGAACTCGGCATCGCCACCGTCTACCAGGACCTCGCGCTGTGCGACAACCTGGACGTGGT
The DNA here is from genome assembly GCF_042731495.1 of Streptomyces sp. NPDC059853. NCBI lineage: Bacteria > Bacillati > Actinomycetota > Actinomycetes > Kitasatosporales > Streptomycetaceae > Streptomyces > Streptomyces sp. NPDC059853. The sequence continues at coordinate 13,247 of NZ_JBHWJL010000012.1, read as the reverse complement.
CGCCAACCTCTTCCTCGGCCGCGAGATCCGCCGGCACACGATGCTCGACCACGTGACCATGGAGCAGCGCTCCCGCGAACTGCTGGACACGCTGTCCATCCGCATCCCCTCGGTCCGTATCCCGGTCGCCTCGCTCTCCGGCGGCCAGCGCCAGGTGGTGGCGATCGCCCGCGCGCTGGTCGGCGAGCCCGAGGTGGTCATCCTCGACGAGCCCACCGCGGCCCTCGGCGTCGAGCAGACCGCCCAGGTGCTCGACCTGGTGGAGCGGCTGCGCGAACGCGGCCTCGCCGTGATCCTCATCAGCCACAACATGGCCGACGTCCAGGCCGTCGCCGACCGGGTGGCGGTGCTGCGGCTCGGCCGCAACAACGGGGTCTTCCCGGTGGCCGGCACCTCGCACGAGACGATCATCGCCGCCATCACCGGCGCCGCGGACAACGCGGTCAGCCGCCGCCGCGACCGCATCTCCAAGCTCGGGGACCAGGAGCGGGAACAGGAGGATCCGTCATGACCCAGCCCGCCCCCGACCCCCGGCTGCTGGTCCGCGAACGCGGGCTGGCCGGGTACCTCACCGAGTTCCGCCGCCGGATCGCCGGCGGCGAACTCGGCTCGCTGCCCGTCGTCGTCGGCCTCATCATCATCGCCGTCGTGTTCGAGGCCCAGACGGGCACCTTCCTCACCCCCGGCAACCTGAGCAACATCTCCGTGTACATCGCGGGCCCCGGCATCATGGCCGTCGGCATCGTCCTGGTGCTGCTGCTGGGCGAGATCGACCTGTCGGTCGGCTCGGTGGCCGGCCTCTCCGCCGCCCTGTGGGCCGTGCTGTCCGTCAACCAGGGCTACAGCGATCTGCTCGCCATCGGCCTGGCGATCGTCGCGGGTGCCGCCGTCGGTCTCGTCCACGGCTTCTTCTTCGCCAAGATCGGCGTGCCCGCCTTCGTCGTCACCCTGGCCGGCTTCCTCGGCTGGAGCGGCCTGCAGATCTGGGTGATGGGCAACGAGGGCACCATCAACATCCCGCGCGACTCGCTGGTGCGCGACTTCACCACGTACTACTTCTCGGACATCGCCTTCGCCTACGGGCTCGCCGCGCTGATCACCGCTGGGTACGTCCTCGCCCTGCTGCGCACTGAACGCCGCCGCGAGCGCGCCGCCCTGACCACCCGCCCGGTCACCGAGATCGCGCTGCGCGGCGCGCTGGTGGCGCTGGCCGCCTTCACCGTCGCGTACACCCTCAACCAGCACCGCGGCCTGCCGCTGGCCCTGGTCATCTTCCTGGGCGTGCTGTTCGCCGGCCACTTCGTGCTGCGGCACACCCCCTACGGCCGGCAGATCTACGCGGTGGGCGGCAACGCCGAGGCGGCCCGCCGGGCCGGTATCAACGTCGCCCGGGTGCGGCTGACCGTCTTCGTCATCGCCAGCTCCCTGGCCGCTCTCGGCGGGCTGTTCTGGGCCGCGCAGGCGGGCGGTGCGTCCAAGAGCCTGGGCTCGGGCAACCTGCTGATGAACGTCATCGCCGCCGCCGTCATCGGCGGCACCAGCCTCTTCGGCGGACGCGGCTGGGTCTGGTCGGCGCTGCTGGGCACCCTGGTCATCCAGTCGATCACCACGGGGCTGAACCTGCTGGGCATGGCCGCGGAGATCCAGTACATGATCACCGGCGCGGTGCTGCTGCTCGCCGTCGTCCTGGATTCCGTGTCCCGGCGCACCCAGCGCACCGCGGGGCGCACCTGACGCCGTAAGGTGAGCGGATCATCACCGGGCTCCGCGCGATCGGTACGCCCCATGGCCGATCACGCCCGGGGCCCGGTGACGTATCTCGCATACTGAGACCTCTGCCGGTGGGCAGGGGGCCATAAACTGCTTGACGTACCGGCACCGGGCCGGACCGTCGAACGCTCGACAGCTAGGAGGAACGGTGGCGCTGCTGACCCGTCTGACGGGACCGCGCGATCTGGACGGGCTGACTCCCGAGCAGCTGGAGCAGCTGGCCCAGGAGATCCGCACCTTCCTCATCGAGTCCGTCGCCAGAACCGGTGGCCACCTCGGCCCCAACCTGGGCGTCGTCGAACTCTCGATCGCGCTGCACCGCGTCTTCGACTCCCCGGCCGACTCCATCCTGTGGGACACCGGGCACCAGTCCTACGTGCACAAACTGCTCACCGGCCGCCAGGACTTCTCCCGGCTGCGGGCCAAGGGCGGCCTGTCCGGCTACCCCTCGCGCGCCGAGTCGCCGCACGACATCATCGAGAACAGCCACGCCTCCACCGTGCTCGGCTGGGCGGACGGCCTGGCCAAGGCCAACCAGCTGCGCGGCCGTGACCAGCACGTGGTCGCCGTCACCGGCGACGGCGCGCTGACCGGCGGCATGGCCTGGGAGGCGCTGAACAACATCGCCGCCGCCAAGGACCGCCCGCTGGTCATCGTCGTCAACGACAACGAGCGCTCGTACTCCCCGACGATCGGCGGCCTCGCCAACCACCTCGCGACGCTGCGCACCACCGAGGGGTACGAGCGGTTCCTGGCCCGGGGCAAGGAGATGCTCAACCGCACCCCGGTGGTCGGCAAGCCGCTGTACGACACGCTGCACGGCGCCAAGAAGGGCCTGAAGGACGTCATCGCCCCGCAGGGCATGTTCGAGGACCTGGGGCTGAAGTACGTCGGCCCGATCGACGGCCACGACATCGGCGCGCTGGAGTCGGCCCTCAAGAGCGCCAAGCGGTTCGGCGGCCCGGTCATCGTGCACTGCATCACCGAGAAGGGCCGCGGCTACCAGCCGGCGCGCGACGACGAGGCCGACCAGTTCCACGCGGTGGGCGTCATCCACCCCGACACCGGGCTCCCGGTGGCGGCGCCCGGCGCCGACTGGACCTCCGTCTTCGGCGAGGAGATCGTCAAGCTGGGCCGCGAGCGCGAGGACATCGTGGCCATCACCGCCGCGATGCTCCGTCCGGTGGGGCTCCAGGCGTTCGCCGAGGAGTTCCCCGACCGGGTCTACGACGTCGGCATCGCCGAGCAGCACGGCGCGGTCTCCGCCGCCGGGCTGGCCACCGGCGGACTGCACCCGGTCTTCGCCGTGTACGCGACGTTCCTCAACCGGGCCTTCGACCAGCTGCTGATGGACGTGGCGCTGCACAAGTGCGGGGTCACCTTCGTCCTGGACCGGGCCGGGATCACCGGCTCGGACGGCGCGTCGCACAACGGCATGTGGGACATGTCGATCCTCCAGGTGGTGCCGGGGCTGCGGATCGCCGCGCCCCGGGACGCCGAGGAGGTGCGCCGCCAGCTGCGCGAGGCGGTGCAGGTGTCCGACGCGCCCACCGTGGTCCGGTACTCCAAGGGCTCGGTCGGCAAGAACGTTCCGGCGGTGGGCACCGTCGGCGGCATGGACGTGCTGCGGCACCCGGGCAGCGACCGTCCCGATGTGCTGCTGGTGTCGATCGGCGCGCTCGCGCCGGTCGCCCTGGAGACGGCCGCCCTGCTGGAGCGGCAGGGCATCACCTCCACCGTGGTGGACCCGCGCTGGGTCAAGCCGGTGGACGCCGCGCTGCCCGGCCTGGCCGCCGAGCACCGCGTGGTGGTCACCATCGAGGACAACAGCCGGGCGGCCGGCGTGGGGTCGTCGATCGCGCAGGCGCTGCGCGACGCGGACGTGGACATCCCGCTGCGCGACTTCGGCATCCCCGAGCGCTTCCTCGACCACGCCTCCCGTGCCGAGATCCTGGGCGAGATCGGGCTGACCGCGCCGGACATCGCCCGCCGCGTCACCGGCCTGGTGGCCCGGCTCGACGGGCGGCTGGACGCGGCCACCGCCGGGGCCTAGGACAGCCGCGGGAGGCTCGCGGTCGCCCCACGGACGTGGTCCGGTCCGTGGGGTGGTCACGGCGCGGGCCTCCCGCCCCCCGTGGCCGGCGTCAGTCGTTCGGAATCGCCGCCGGGTCCATCCAGAAGACCTCCCACAGGTTCCCGTCGGGGTCCTGGAAGGTCCGCCCGTGCATCGACTCGATCTCCGGGGACTGCTTGGACGGCTTCGCCCCGGCGGCCATGGCGCGGTCCGCCAGTTCGTCCACCGCCTCCCGGCTGTCCATCGAGATCGCGTTGATCACACCGGCGGTGCGGTCGGTGTCCGCGACCTCCTTGTCGGTGAACGTCCCGAAGAACGGCCGGGTCAGCAGCATCACGTAGATGCTGTCCTCGCGCAGCACCACACAGGAGGCGTTCTCGTCGGTGAACTGCTCGTTGATGGTGAAGCCCAGGCTGCGGTAGAACTCCTTGGCCCGGTCGAGATCGTGGACCGGGAGGTTGATGAAGATGCTGCTGGCCATGGCCGGTGCCTCCTTCAGGCGGGACGGGTGCCGCGGTGCGGCTCTCCGGAATCAGGACCAGGGCGCGGCCCGGAACTCATCGCCCGCGCGGGAAAAGATCCGGCGGCCCGCCCGGTCACCCTCCCGCACCGGCCGCGTCCCGGCCACCGCGGCGCCCGGCGCCGTCACCCGGATGCCACGCCATTGGGCGGCGCGCGGGGTTCATCCGGCCCCGGGCACCGGGCCCCCGGTGCGCAGCGCCTCCCACACCCGGTCCGCGGCGTCGCCGGGCGCGGGCAGGGTGACGGTGCGCAGCGCCGCGGTGTCCACGCCGCTCAGCCGCTGGGCGAAGTCCAGCAGATCGGTGAGTGAGCCCAGTTCGGAGTCGGTGGTCAGGGAGCGGGTGGCGGCGTCCGCCAGCCGGTAGAGCTTGGCCGGGCTGGAGAGCATGCCCTCGGAGTCGACCTCGGTGAGCAGTGCGAGGAGCATCCGTTCGCGCAGATCGGGCTCGCCCTCGGCCGGCTGGGCGGCGCGGGCGGCGGCCAGGGCCTCGGCGCCGCCGAGGGTGTGGGTGCCCGGCTCCAGGACGGTGGAGCCGTCCGGGCCGTGCACGGGTGCGTCGAGGGTGAGGGTCACTCCGCCGATCGCGTCGGCCAGCTGGGCGAAGCCGCCGAAATCGACCTCCAGGTAGTGGTCCATCCGGATGTCGGACATCTCCTCGACGCTGCTGACCACACAGCTGGGGCCGCCCTGCGGGTAGAGGTCGCCGAACGGCAGCGTGCCCGGCCCGGCGGAGCCGTCCGCCGCACCGTCCTCGGCCGCGTCCTCGTCGGCCGCGCAGGAGGGGCGCGGTACGGGGGTGTCCTGGGGGAGTCCGACGACGGTGACCGCCTCGCCGTTCTCCGGGAGGTGCACCACCATGGCGGACTGCTGGCCCGCCTCGGCGTCGGTGCTGAGCACCAGGATGTCCTGGGCGGGCTGCTCCGGGTCGGGCTCCGGGCGGTCCCGCTCGCCCAGCTCGGCGTTGATGTCGACACTGCGCAGATTGCCGTTGACGTGGCGGTAGAGCCACCAGCCGGTGCCCGCGGCGACCACCAGCAGCCCGGCCAGACTCCAGCCGAGGATGTGACGCATCCTGCGCGACAGACCGAACGTGAGGTATGGCATGTCAACCGATGATATGTCCGGCTCGTCGGATTGCCAGGCCCCACGCGCGAGGGCGCCCGGCGGTCTGCGACCGCCGGGCGCCCGGAAACCCGTACCCCTGGTCCCGGCTACGCGGGCACGGAGGCCACGCCCCGCTCCAGCAGCCGCCGGCCCAGCACCCGCTCGGACACCCCGGCCCGGTCCAGGTAGGGGGTGATGCCTCCCAGGTGGAACGGCCAACCCGCGCCCGTGATGAGACACAGGTCGATGTCCTGCGCCTCGGCCACCACGCCCTCCTCCAGCATGAGGCCGATCTCCTGGGCGATCGCGTCCAGGGCCCGGTCCCGCACCTGCTCGGCGGTCAGCGCACGGTCGCCCGTCTCGAAGAGCGCCAGCACCTCCGGGTCGAGCCGCCGGCTGCCCGAGTCGTGCAGGTAGAAGGTCTTCTTGCCGGCCTCCACCACCCGGGCGAGATTCGCCGACACCGTGAACCGGTCCGGGTAGGCCCGCTCCAGCGTGCCCGCCACATGGTGCGCCACGGCGGGACCCACCAGCTCCAGCAGCTCGATCGGCGACATCGGCAGCCCCAGCGGCGCCAGCGCCCGGTCGGCCACCTCCACCTCGGTGCCCTCGTCGATCGCCCGCAGCACCTCACCCATGAACCGGGTGAGAATGCGGTTCACCACGAACGCCGGCGCGTCCTTCACCAGCACCGAGGTCTTCTTCAGCTTCCGGCTCACCGCGAACGCCGTGGCCAGCGTGGCGTCGTCGGTGCGCTCCGCCCGCACGATCTCCAGCAGCGGCAGCACCGCCACCGGGTTGAAGAAGTGGAAACCCACCACCCGCTCGGGGTGCTCCAGCTTGGCGGCCATCTCGGTGACCGACAGCGAGGAGGTGTTGGTGGCCAGCACCGCGTGCGGCGGCACCACGGCCTCCAGCTCCGCGAAGATCTGCTGCTTGAGGCCCATCTCCTCGAAGACCGCCTCGATGACGAAGTCGGCGTCCGCGAAGGCGGTGGCCTTGTCCAGCGACCCGGTGACCGACGCCTTCAGCCGGTTCGCCCGGTCCTGCGTGAGGCGGCCCTTGAGCAGCAGCAGATCGATCTGCTCGTGCACCCAGCCGACACCCTTGTCCACCCGCTCCTGGTCGATGTCGGTGAGCACCACCGGCACCTCCAGACGGCGCGCGAACAGCAGCGCGAGCTGCGAGGCCATCAGCCCCGCGCCCACCACACCGACCTTGGTGACCGGCCGGGCCAGCGCCTTGTCCGGCGCGCCCACCGGGCGCTTGGCCCGGCCCTGCACCAGGTTGAAGGCGTAGATCCCGCTGCGCAGCTCATCCCCCTGGATGAGATCCGCCAGCGCCCGGTCCTCGGCGTCGAACCCGGCCGCCACATCGCCGTCGCGCACCTGCGCGATGATGTCCAGCGCCCGGTACGCGGCGGGCGCCGCCCCGTGCACCTTGGAGTCGGCCAGCTCCCGGCCCGCCGCCACCGCCTCGTCCCAGGCCGCGCCCCGGTCCGGCTCCGGACGGGCCACGGCCAGCTCGCCGCGCAGCACCGCCGAGGTCCACGCCAGGGACTGCTCCAGGAAGTCCGCCGCGTCGAACAGGGCGTCCGCGATGCCCAGCTCGTGCACCTGGGCGCCCTTGAGCTGCCGGTTCTGGTTGAGCGCGTTGCCGACGATCACCGAGACGGCGCGCTCCGCGCCGATCAGCTGCGGCAGCAGCGTGCAGCCGCCCCAGCCCGGGACCAGCCCGAGGAAGACCTCTGGCAGCGCGAAGCCCGCCACCGAACGGGAGACGGTGCGGTAGGTGCAGTGCAGCCCGATCTCGACACCGCCGCCGAGCGCCGCGCCGTTGTAGTACGCGAACGTCGGCACCGGGAGCGCGGACAGCCGCTTGAACACCTCGTGCCCGCCGCGGCCGATGGCCAGCGCCTCGTCGTGGGTGCGCAGCTCGCTGACCCCCTTGAGGTCGGCGCCGACCGCGAAGACGAACGGCTTGCCGGTGATCCCGACGCCCACGATCGAGCCGTCCCCGGCCTCCGCCTCGACCTGGTCGAGGGCCGCGTCGATGTTGGCCAGCGAGCGCGGCCCGAAGGTGGTCGGCTTCTTGTGGTCGAAGCCGTTGTCGAGCGTGATCAGCGCGAACCGGCCGCCCCCCTCCGGCAGATCCAGATGGCGCACCTGCGCCTGGGTGACCACTTCACCCGGAAACCGCTCGGCGGCGGTCCTCAGCAGCTCGGCCGTCGTGCTCACTTGCCCTCCCACAGCGGGTTCTCCCAGATCACGGTGCCGCCCATGCCCAGCCCGACGCACATGGTGGTCAGGCCGTAGCGGACCTGCGGCTGGTCCTCGAACTGCTGGGCCAGCTGGTTCATCAGCCGGACGCCGGAGGACGCCAGCGGATGGCCGTAGGCGATCGCCCCGCCGTACTGGTTGACGCGCGGGTCGTCGTCCGCGATCCCGAAGTGGTCGAGGAACGCGAGCACCTGGACCGCGAACGCCTCATTGATCTCGAAGAGACCGATGTCGCCGATTTGCAGACCGGCCTTGGCCAGCGCCTTCTCGGTGGCCGGGACCGGGCCGATGCCCATCACCTCGGGATCCACCCCGGCGAACGCGTACGACACCAGCCGCATCCGCACCGGCAGGTCCAGTTCCCGCGCGGTCTCCTCGTCCGCGAGCAGCGAGGCCGTCGCGCCGTCGTTCAGCCCGGCCGAGTTGCCGGCCGTCACCCGGCCGTGCGGGCGGAACGGCGTCTTCAGACCGGCGATGCCCTCCAGGGTGGTGCCCGGCCGCATCGGCTCGTCCTCGGTGGCCAGGCCCCAGCCCAGCTCACCGCCGGACTCCGGGTCGGTGCGGCGCACCGACACCGGCACCAGACCGGGCTGGATCTTGCCGTCCGCGTACGCCTTGGCCGCCTTCTCCTGGCTGCGCACCGCGTACTCGTCCGACCGGGCCCGGGTCAGCTGCGGGAAACGGTCGTGCAGATTCTCCGCCGTCATCCCCATGAACAGCGCCGACTCGTCGACAAGACGTTCGGAGACGAACCGCGGATTGGGGTCCACGGCCTCACCCATCGGGTGCCGGCCCATGTGCTCCACACCGCCGGCCACCGCGACATCGGCCGAACCGAACGCGATCGCCCCGGCCGCCGTGGTCACCGCCGTCATCGCGCCCGCGCACATGCGGTCGATCGAATAGCCGGGCACGGTCGAGGGCAGCCCGGCCAGGATCGCGGCGCTGCGGCCGAGCGTCAGACCCTGGTCACCGATCTGCGTGGTGGCGGCGATCGCCACCTCCTCCACCCGCTCCGGGGGCAGGTCCGGATTGCGCCGCAGCAGTTCCCTGATGCACTTGATCACCAGATCATCGGCGCGGGTCTCGTGGTAGATCCCTTTCGGGCCCGCCTTGCCGAACGGGGTGCGGACGCCGTCGACGAAGACGACATCCCTGACGGTACGGGGCACGTTGGCTCTCCTCCACGCGTGGGATCCCGGCCGGGGGCAGCCACCTCGGGGCTCGGCTTCGGCGCCCCGGCGGGAGTGTGCGGTCCACCCCCCATGCTACTCGCGGGTAACCGCCTGGCAAGGGCGATCCCGGCCCCAATACCCCGGGAGTTCCCGCCGATCAGGCGCCGGCGGCCAGCGCCTGGGTCAGCAGCGGCACCGTCTGCTCGATCTGCCACTCGCGCGCCCCCAGCGCCCGCAGCGACTCGGCCACCAGCTCCGGCTCGGGACGGGCCGGCGGCTCCCAGCACAGCCGGCGCACCGTGTCCGGCGTCAGCAGATTCTCCTGCGGCAGCCGCAGCTCCTCCGCGCGCGCCGTCACCGCCGCCCGCGCCGCCGCCAGCCGCGCCGCCGCCGCCGGATCCTTGTCCGCCCACGACCGGGGCGGCGGCGGCCCCGCCGCCGGCTGCCCCGGCTGCGGCAGCTGCGCCTCCGGCAGCCGCTTCGCCCGGTCGATCGCCGCCTGCCACTGCGCCAGCTGCCGGCGGCCCATCCGGTGCCCGAAACCGGGCAGCGCCGCCAGCGCCGCCACATCCGCCGGCACCGCCTGCGCCGCCGCCACGATCGCCGCGTCCGCCAGCACCTTCCCCGGCGACAGATCCCGTCGCTGCGCCACATGATCGCGGGTGGTCCACAGCTCCCGCACCACCGCCAGCTGCCGCCGTCTGCGCACCTTGTGCACCCCGGAGGTGCGGCGCCAGGGATCCTTGCGCGGCGGCGGCGGGGGAGCGGCCACGATCGCCGCGAACTCCTGGTGCGCCCACTCCAGCTTGCCCTGCTTGGTCAGCTCCTCCTCCAGGGCGTCCCGCAGATCGACCAGCAGCTCCACGTCCAGCGCCGCGTACCGCAGCCAGGGCTCGGGCAGCGGCCGGGTCGACCAGTCCACCGCCGAGTGCCCCTTCTCCAGGCTGTAGCCGAGCACGTTCTCGACCATCACCCCGAGCCCGACCCGGGCGAACCCGGCCAGCCGACCCGCGAGCTCCGTGTCGAACAGCCGCTCGGGCACCATCCCTATGTCGCGCAGACACGGCAGATCCTGCGTCGCGGCGTGCAGCACCCACTCGGTGCCCGACAGCACCGCACCCAGGCCGCTCAGATCGGGGCAGGCCACCGGATCGATGAGAACCGTGCCCGCGCCCTCGCGCCGCAACTGCACCAGATACGCCCGCTGCCCGTAGCGGTAACCGGACGCCCGCTCGGCGTCCACCGCGACCGGACCGCTGCCCGCCGCGAAGGCGTCCACCACCGAAGCCAGCCCCGCGTCGTCCGCCGTGACCTCGGGAACACCCTCCCGGGGGGCCAGCAGCGGAACGGCCGCCGGACCGGACGGCTCGGCGGTCGGTGGGGCGGCGTCATCGGCGGTTTGCTGAGCGTCGGTCACCTGTCAAGGGTAACGGGGTGCGTACGGTGCGCGGTGTCGGACCGTATCCGACCGCAAACGCCCCGCTGCCCGCCGGTGTCCCCGAGGACACCGCGGGCAGCGGGGCGAGTCGGTGGCGGCCGGGCCGCCGCACGCTCAGTGGATGATGCCGGTACGCAGCGCCACCGCCACCATCCCGGCCCGGTCACCGGTGCCGAGCTTGCGGGCGATGCGCGCCAGGTGGCTCTTGACGGTCAGCGCCGACAGGCCCATCGACACCCCGATGGCCTTGTTGGACTGGCCCTCGGCCACCAGCCGCAGCACCTCCACCTCGCGCCCGGACAGCTCCCGGTACCCGCCCTGGTGGGCCGGCGCCCCCGGCGGACGGCGGTGGTGGTGCATCCGGGCGGCGGCGCCGATCTGCGCCGCGCCGTGCCGGGCCGGCGGGCCCAGGTTGTTGCGGGTGCCGGTGACGACGTAGCCCTTCACGCCGCCCGCCAGGGCGTTGCGCACCGCGCCGATGTCGTCGGCGGCGGACAGGGCGAGCCCGTTGGGCCAGCCCGCCGCCCGGGTCTCCGACAGCAGGGTGAGCCCCGAACCGTCGGGAAGGTGGACATCGGCGACACAGATGTCGCGGGGGTTGGCCACCCGCGGGCGGGCCTCCGCGATGGACGACGCCTCGATCACGTCCCGCACCCCGAGCGCCCACAGATGGCGGGTCACGGTGGAGCGGACGCGCGGGTCGGCCACGACGACCATCGCGGTGGGCTTGTTGGGGCGGTAGGCCACCAGGCTTGTGGGGTGCTCGAGGAGAACTGACACCGGGCCTCCGGGCGGGGTGGGGACGGAGCCGACTTATCTGGTGAAGCCGGGGCGATCCGGATGGAAGGGTCATTGACTCCTTCGGCATGAACTCCTTGGGCCTTTAGAGAATGATCACGAACCGGTGATTCGTAGGTTTCTCCTTCGGTTCTCCTTGTCATACGGCCCGTTGTGCGCTTTCCTGCCCCCTCACACCGGACGCGGCCCGCGCCGCCGCGGGAACGCCGCCACCGTGCCGCCCTGGGTCTCCGGCGGCAGACCCGCGCACTGCGCCAGCAGCGCGCACCACGCCAGCAGATGACCCGCCGCCTCCTCGGCGTCGCCCGGCGTCCACGACGCCCGCAACTCCACCTCGCTGCGCGGCGGCCGGTCCCCCAGCCCGCCGAAGAAGTACGAACCCGCCCGGGTCACCGTGCCGCTCGGCTCCAGCCAGGTCACCCCCCGCCCCTCCAGCGCCTCCGTCAGCCACGACCAGGCCACCTCCGGCAGCAGCGGATCGGCGCCCAGCTCCGGATCCAGATCCGCGCGGGCCAGGGTCACCACCCGGAACTCCCCCCGCCAGCTCTCGTCCCCCTGCGGGGAGTGCAGCAGGACGAAGCGGCCGTCCGCCACCTCCGTACCGTCCACCGTGACCGCCGCCTCCAGGGCGTGCGCGTACGGGGCGAGCCGGCGCGGGGCCGGCATCGGTGCCAGCCGCACCTCCGGCCGCACCCGGGCGGAACCGAGCGCCGCCACCGCCCGCCGGAACGCGTAAGGAGCCTCAGCGCCGGGGCCGTTCATGTCTCCGGAGTCCTCCGTCGGCTCAATTCGTGGGGCTGCCATGGCCGGTAACCCTAGGTCCTCGCACCGCCGATCACCGCGAGGCCACGCCGCCCGCACCCCTGCCGCCAAGCACACCCCGGGGGTGCGGGTCAATCCGCGCGTCGTGCGAAACTTCCTACCGTGACTGACAGCAGCCTGCCGCAGGACCGAGCCCTGACCGAATCCCCGTTTCTGCGGGCCTGCCGCCGGGAGCCGGTGCCGCACACCCCCGTGTGGTTCATGCGCCAGGCCGGCCGCTCGCTGCCGGAGTACCGTGCGCTGCGGGCCGGTACCGCGATGCTCGATGCCTGCGCGCGGCCCGACATGGTCACCGAGATCACCCTCCAGCCGGTCCGCCGCCACCACGTCGACGCCGCCATCTACTTCAGCGACATCGTCGTGCCGCTCAAGGCCATCGGCGTCGACCTCGACATCAAGCCGGGCGTCGGCCCCGTCGTCGCCCACCCGATCCGCAGCCACGCCGACCTGGAGCAGCTGCGCCCGCTGGAGCCCGACGACGTCTCCTACGTCACCGAGGCCATCGGGATGATCACCGCCGAACTGGGCGCCACCCCGCTCATCGGCTTCGCCGGCGCGCCCTTCACCCTCGCCAGCTACCTCATCGAGGGCGGCCCGTCCCGCAACCACGAGCACACCAAGGCCATGATGTACGGCGAGCCGCAGCTGTTCCACGCGCTGCTGGAGCGGCTGTCCGGCATCACCACCGCCTTCCTCGACGTCCAGATCAGGGCCGGCGCCTCCGCCGTCCAGCTCTTCGACTCCTGGGTCGGCGCCCTCGCCCCCGCCGACTACCGGCGCTCCGTCCTGCCGCACTCGGCCAAGGTCTTCGAGGCCGTCGCCCACCACGGCGTGCCCCGCATCCACTTCGGCGTCGGCACCGGCGAACTGCTCGGCCTGCTGAGCGAGGCCGGCGCGGACGTGGTCGGCGCCGACTGGCGGGTCCCGCTGGACGAGGCCGCCCGCCGCATCGGCGGCGGCAAGACCGTCCAGGGCAACCTCGACCCCGCCGTCCTCTTCGCCCCGACCGCCGCCGTCGAGGAACAGGCCGCCAAGGTGCTGGACGCCGCCGCCGGGCTCCCCGGCCACATCTTCAACCTCGGCCACGGCGTCCTGCCCGACACCGACCCGGACGCCCTGACCCGGCTCACCGCGTTCGTGCACGAGCGGACCGCGCGCTGACCATGCAGGTGATCGTCATCGGCGGCGGCATCGCCGGACTGGCCGCCGCCCACCGGCTGGCCCTGTCCGGCGCCCGGGTCACCGTGGTGGAGGCCGGCGACCG
>NZ_JBHWJL010000011.1:0-41123 GCF_042731495.1 Streptomyces sp. NPDC059853 | reverse complement strand
CGCGGACGCCGAGGCCGATGCGGTCGGGGACGCCGAAGGTGACGCGGTGGCGGACTCGGAGGCGGAATCGGAGGCGGCGGAAGGCTCCGAGGAGGGAGAGGCCGCGGTCGGCGCGGCGCCAGCCGGTGGGCGGCGGCGGGGCCGCGGGCTCGGCTGGGGCCGCCTCGGCGGGCGCGGTCTCCACGGCCGGGGCCGCCGCCGGGGCCGGGACGGCCGGTTTCGGGGCGGTGCGGTCCTCCACCGGGGCGCGCAGCATCTCGGGGATCTCGATGCCGCCGACGAAGCCGCCGATCTGGCCGTCCGGCCAGTACAGCCGCGGGGGCTTCGGCTGCTCCGTCCAGTCCTCGGCGTCCTCCTCCGGGACGCCGGCCCGTGCCGCGGGGGCCGGCTCCTGGGCCGGCTCGGGCTCCGGGGCGGGCGGCCGGTCCTTCGGCTTGCGGAAGGAGAAGCGCGTCGGTTTGTCCGGCCGCGGCGCGGCCGGTGCCGCCGGGGCGGGCTCGGGCGCCGGGACCGCGGGGGCGGCCGGTGCCGTGCCGCCCGCCGCGTTCGCGACGACGTCCTCCGGGCGGCCCAGCTGCCGCAGGATGCGCTTGATGTCGGACCGGCTCTCCTCGCCGTCGACCCGGGATCGCTGCTGACCGATCTCCGTGCGCAACCGCCCCACCAGCGCCGCCCGTTCGGCCGCCGACATGCTGGTGGTGTGGGCCAGGTCGCCCACCTTGCTCAGATAGTCGAGTACCAGCTGTTCGCCTTCGATCCCCACGGGCCCGATGGTAGCCGCAGCACCCATGGCTTCGCCGCTGTTCATCAAGGGTTCACCCGACACCCCGCAACCGGCTACCCACGCCTCGTTACATGTGAACCATGGCGACAGGTCTTGCGACACCCCTTACCCCCCACGGCGGGCGCCGTCCCACCGAGGGTGCCCCCGTCGTGTTCGAACTCGGCGGGGTGAACGTGTCGTACGGGACGCACCGCGCCGTACGGGATGTCTCCCTGGACATCCACGAACGCGAGATCACCGCGCTCATAGGCCCCTCGGGCTGCGGCAAGTCCACCGTGCTGCGCTGCCTGAACCGGATGAACGACCTGGTGCCCGGGGCGAGCGTCAGCGGCAAGGTCGCCTACCGGGGCACGGATCTCTACGGTGCGGACGTCGACTCCATCGAGGTGCGGCGGCGGATCGGGATGGTGTTCCAGAAGCCCAACCCGTTCCCCAAGTCCATCTACGACAACGTCGCGTACGGGCTGCGGTTCGGCCCCGACCGGCTCAGCCGCTCGGACCTGGACGACCGGGTCGAGGCCGCGCTCACCAGCGCCGCCCTGTGGGACGAGGTCAAGGACAAGCTGAACAGCAGCGGCCACGCGCTCTCCGGCGGCCAGCAGCAGCGCCTGTGCATCGCGCGGGCGGTCGCCGTGCGGCCGGATGTGGTGCTGATGGACGAGCCCTGCTCGGCGCTCGATCCCATCGCCACGGCGAAGATCGAGGACCTGATGCAGAAACTCGCGGACGAATTCACGCTGGTGATCGTCACGCACAATATGCAGCAGGCCGCCCGGGTTTCCGACCGCACCGCGTTCTTCACTGCCGACACCGACAGCGAGGGGGTACGCCATGGGCGCCTGGTTGAGTACGACGCGACCGAGACAATCTTCAACCGGCCCGCTGACCAGCGTACCGAGGATTACATCTCCGGACGCTTCGGATAATCCGCAGCCACAGGAAGCGGACCACTTTCCCGGAATAGCGGTCGGTGTCAATCCGCTGGTGCTGCTCGCGGACGCGGACGAACGCATCCGGCAGGGACTCACCGCCCAGCTGGCGAAATACCAGGTGTCCGTCGTGCAGTGCGGGGACGGCGCCACCGCCCTGCTGGAAGCCGGGCTGCGCCGGCCCGACGTCCTGCTGCTCTCCGCCGGGCTGCCGCTGCTGGACGGCGCCACCGTCACCCGCATGGTGCGCCGCCGGCTGTCCATCCCGGTGGTCCTCGGGGTCAGCCCCGAGGACGGCGACCAGGTGGGACCCGCCCTCGCGGCCGGGGCCAGCGCCTGCGTGGCGCGGCCCTACCGGCCGCGCGAGGTGGCCCGGTTGCTCAGCCTGTCCGACCGCGGGCAGCGCGGCGGCTGGGACCAGCCGCTGGTGTGCGGGCCGCTCACCCTGGACCCGGGCACGTACGAGGTGCGGATGCACGGGGTGGTCACCGCCCGGCTGCCGCTGCGCGAGTTCCAGTTGCTGCACCTGCTGATGCTGCACGCGGAAAAGGTCATCACCCGCGACCGTATCCGCGCCGAACTGTGGGGCGACGGCGCCAGCCGCTCGAATACCATCACCGTTCACATTCGGCGGCTGCGGGAACGGCTCGGCGACGACCCGCACCACCCGGAGATCATCCAGACGGTGCGCGGCGTCGGTTACCGGCTGGTGCCGCCGGCCCCGTACTCCTAGCCCGTCCGCTTTCGCAGGTGACGTCTTTCTTAACGATTTCAGCTCTCTTTGTGAAACTGCCGGTTCCGCCGAACCTATCTTTCTGTTCACCTTCCGGACCGTCCGCCTTCGCCACACGCTCCTACGTTCTCCCCGAGACATTCGAAGTCAAAGGAGCAAAGGCCATGCGCAACTGGCGCGCCAAGACCGCGGCGGTCGTCGCGGTGTCCGCCCTGGCCCTGACCGCGTGCGGCGGCGGCGACGGCAACGGTGACAACGGCGGTGACAGCACGACGAACGAAGGCGGTTCCTCGCTGTCCGGCACCGTGACCGGTGCCGGCGCCTCCTTCCCCGCCACCGTCTTCCAGGACTGGATAGCCGCCTACCAGGGCGACAAGTCCGGTGTCACCGTCAACTACCAGAGCGTCGGATCCGGCACCGGCGTCGAGCAGTTCATCGGGCAGTCCATCGACTTCGGCTCCTCCGAGGAGTACCTGAGCGACGAGGCGCTGGCCGAGGCCGAGGCCGCCCGCGGCTGCCCGGCCGTGCAGTTCCCGGTCGTCTTCGGCTCGGTCGCGATCGCGTTCAACGACGCCTCGCTGGACGGCCTCGTGCTGAGCCCCGAGGTCATCGCGGGCATCTACTCCCGCGACATCACCAACTACAACGACCCGGCGATCGCCGAGCTGAACCCGGACTTCGACCTGCCGGACCAGGACATCCTGCCGGTCCACCGGTCCGACTCCTCCGGCACCACCTTCGTCTTCTCCCACTACCTCAACACCGAGGTCCCCGCCTGGGCCGACGCCTACGGCGAGGGCAAGGAGATCGAGTGGTCCGGTGACACCATCGGCGGCGAGGGCAACGAGGGCGTCTCGCAGCAGATCTCGCAGAACCCCGGCGGCCTCGGCTACGTGAACCAGTCCTACGCGCTGGAACTCGGCCTGCCCACCGCCCAGGTCGTCAACGCCGACGGCAACCCCGTCGCGCCGACCCTGGAGGCCACCACGGCCGCCTCGGAGGAGGCGGAGATCCCCGACACCTTCCAGTTCACCATCAACGGTGTGGGCGGTGACGGCTACCCGATCGCCGGCACCAACTTCATCCTCGCCTACACCTGCGGCTACGACGACGCCACGGCCGACATCATCAAGGACTTCTGGTCCTGGACGCTGACCGAGGACGCCGACGCGCTGGCCCTGGAGCTGGGCTACGCCCCGCTGGGCGCGGACCTCAAGGAGCGGGTGCAGGCGCAGATCGACCTGATCAACAGCGAGGCCTGAGCGCTCTGAACCGCGCAGCACCGCAGTCCCCCCGCCGCCCGGGGCGGTAACCACCCCGCCCCGGGCGTTCCCCGTACCCGTTCCGCCCCACGTCCACGTCCCACGTTCCGTCCCCCCGTGGCAGCAGACAGGAGCAGCAGCAACGATGTCGGCCACACTGTCCCGTCAACGAAAGCGGATAGCCGACCCGGCGTTCCGCTGGTTCGTGACGCTCGCCGGCGCCAGCGTCTTCGTCATCCTCGCCGGGATGGTCATCAGAACGACCAACGACGCCTGGCCCATCTTCCAGTACCAGGGCTTCTTCAGCTTTCTGACCGGTGACCAGTGGCTGGCCGGCTCCAGCCGCACCGACAGCGACTTCACCGGGACGTACGGGGCCTGGCCGTTCATCTACGGCACCCTCGTCACCGCGCTGATCGCCATCGTGATCGCGCTGCCGCTCGCGCTGTGCGTCGCCTTCTACATCAACCAGCTCGCGCCGAAGCGGCTGCGCAACCCGCTGTCGTACTCCGTGGAGATGCTGGCCGCCGTGCCCAGCATCATCTTCGGCATGTGGGGCTTCTTCTGGCTGCTGCCGAATGTCCTGCGCCCCTTCCTGGAGTGGCTGGAGTCCTCGCTCGGCTGGATCAGCATCATCGGCTGGAAGCCCTTCGAGGGCCCGGTGTTCGGCTCCAGCTACCTGGCGGCCGGCATCGTGCTGGCCATCATGATCCTGCCGATCATCACCGCGATCGTCCGCGAGGTCATCGCGGTCAACCCCGTCGACCAGCAGCACGCCGCGTACGCGCTGGGCGCCACCCGCTTCGAGGTGATGCGCAAGGTGGTGCTGCCCTCCAGCTTCTCCGGGATCGTGGCCGCCAGCATGCTGGGCCTGGGCCGCGCGGTCGGCGAGACGGTGGCCGTGATGATGCTGATCGGGTCCACCAAGAGCTGGGACGGTTCACTGCTGTCCGCCGGTGACTCGATGGCCGCGCACATCGCGGCGCGGTTCGGCGAGGCGACACCGGAGACCACCAAGGCGCTCATGGCGATCGGCGTGGTGCTCTTCCTCTTCACCATGATCATCAACATCGGGGCCCGACTGCTGGTGTGGCGGATCGGCCGAGTCTCGGGGGACGCCGCCGTATGAGCACCACCGACACCACCGACACCACCGCGAAGACCACGGAGACCGGCCACCGCAGCCTGCTGGTGAAGCAGGGCAACGCCGGTGCGCGCGCGGTGAAGAACCGTATCGCCATCGGCGTGCTGACGGCCGCGATGGCGATCGCCGTCGTCCCGCTGCTCCTCATCATCTGGGAGGTCACCCGGCGCGGCATCGGCGCCGTCCACTGGGACTTCTTCACCACGGACGAGCCCAGCTACCGCCAGGAGGGCGGCTACCGGGCCGGGTTCGTGGGCACCGCGTACGTCATGGGCGGCGCGATCCTGCTGTCCGTGCCGCTGGGCCTGGCCACCGCCGTCTACGTGGTGGAGTACGGCCGCGAGACCCGCGCCGGGCGCCGGCTGTCCGACCTGATCCGGTTCTTCACCGATGTGATGACCGGCATCCCCTCGATCTTCGTGGGTCTGTTCGTGTACGGCTTCCTGGTCTCCTCCACCGGCGGCCTGGGGCAGGGCTTCAACGCCTTCGCGGGCTCGGTCGCCATCGCGATCATCATGCTGCCGATCGTGGCGC
Organism: Streptomyces sp. NPDC059853; assembly: GCF_042731495.1. NCBI lineage: Bacteria > Bacillati > Actinomycetota > Actinomycetes > Kitasatosporales > Streptomycetaceae > Streptomyces > Streptomyces sp. NPDC059853. The sequence goes on along the minus strand of NZ_JBHWJL010000011.1, from coordinate 35,737 downwards.
GCTCCAGCGAGGAGATGCTGAAGCTGGTGCCGGACGAGTGGCGCAACGCCAGTTACGCGCTGGGCGCCAGCAAGTCCCGCACGGTGCTGACCACCGTCCTGCCGGCCGCCGCGCCGGGGCTCGCCACCGGCTCGATGCTGGCGGTGGCCCGGGGCGCCGGTGAGACCGCGCCGCTGATCATGACCATCCTCGGCTCCCAGTACCTGGTGAGCAGCTACTTCGAGGGCGCGCAGGGCGCCGTGCCGCTGCAGATCTACCGGGGTGCCCGGCAGCAGTTCGAGGCCGGCATCGAGCGGGCGTGGGGCGGCGCGCTGTCGCTGTTCCTGCTGGTGCTGATCCTGGTGGTGCTGGCCCGCTGGCTCGGTTCCAAGGCCAACAAGCTCAAGTGAGAAGGGGGAGGCGGGCAGACATGTCGGTCTTCGACGTCCAGGGTCTCGGCGTGGCCTACGGGGGCTTCACCGCCGTCAAGGACATCAGCCTGGAGATACCGCGCAACAAGGTCACCGCGCTGATCGGCCCCTCGGGCTGCGGCAAGTCCACGGTGCTGCGCTGTCTGAACCGGATGAACGACCTGATGGATGCCACCGTCAGCGGGAAGATCATCTACAACGGCGAGGACATCTACGGTCCCGAGGTGGACGCGGCGGAGGTGCGGCGCCGGATCGGGATGGTGTTCCAGCGGCCGAACCCGTTCCCCAAGTCGATCTACGAGAACGTGGCCTTCGGGCCGCGGCTCAACGGGTTCAAGGGCGACCTCGACCAGCTGGTGGAGGAGTCGCTGCGCGGTGTGGCGCTGTGGGACGAGGTGAAGGACAAGCTGGACGATCCGGGGACGGCGCTGTCGGGCGGTCAGCAGCAGCGGCTGTGCATCGCGCGGGCGATCGCCGTGCAGCCGGATGTGCTGCTGATGGACGAGCCGTGCTCGGCGCTCGACCCGATCGCCACGCTGAAGATCGAGGATCTGATCCGGCAGCTGGAGCGTTCGTACAGCATCGTGATCGTCACCCACAACATGCAGCAGGCGGCGCGGGTGTCGGAGATGACGGCGTTCTTCAGCGTCGACATCGACGACGAGCACGGGATGCGCACGGGTGCGCTGGTGGAGTACGACACCACGGAGAAGATCTTCAACAACCCGGGCAACACCAGGACCGAGGACTACATCAGCGGCCGGTTCGGCTGAGCGGGGCCGGCGGTCCCGCGGGTCCGTGGCCCGCTGGGCAGGACGGGTAAGACGAATCGTTCCTGCTGTGCGACGGCGGCCAGCAGGGCGGCGACCCTGGCCCGGGTGGCGGCCAGCACGGTCTCCGGCCGGTCGCTCTCCCGCAGCAGGACGAGACCGAGCCGGCCGCCGCCGCCCGGAGCGGGGGCGGCGGCCAGTTCCAGGCAGTTCTCGCCACCACCCGAGGAGAAGGAGGACTTCTGCCAGCGAGTGGTCATAGCTCCCGCGCGATGTGATGGATCAGTCCGCGCGACTCGGCGGGGCTGAGCGTGAAGTCGTGGGCGTCGTCGAAGAAGTCCCGGTACTCGCGCAACTGGTCGTCGGCGGTGAGCAGCAGCCCGCCGATCGGGGTGTCCATCTGCACCGTGTCCAGCTGCCGGACCACCCCGTGCGCGTACAGCAGCGGCTGGGTGGCCTCGTAGAAGCGTTCATTGGTGAACGGGATGACCCGCAAGGTGATGTGCGGGCGCTCGGACGCCTTCATCAGATGCTCCAGCTGCGTGCGCACCACCCGCCGCCCGCCGAACCGCATGCGCAGCGCCGCCTCGTGCAGCACCACGTCGAACGGGGCGGGGTCGGTGCGCTCCAGGACGGTCTGCCGGCGCAGCCGGTACTCGACGTACGGTTCGACCTCGCCGGGCGGGCGCATGCCGTTGACGGCGCGGATGTACTCCTCCGTCTGGAGCAGGCCGGGCACGTTGACGGTGTGCAGGATGCGCATCCGGGTGCTGTGGTGCTCCAGTTCGGCCAGGTCGAGGAAGCGGGGCGGCAGGACGCCGCGGTAGGAGTCCCACCAGTACTGGCCGCGGTGCTCGCGGGCGATCGCGCTCAGGGCCTCCAGCAGCGGCGTGTCGGTGCAGCCGTAGTAGGCGGCGAGTCTGCGGATGCGCTCCTCGCTGACGCCGATCCGGCCCGACTCGATGTGGCTGATCTTGCCCTGGTCGGTGCCGAGCATGGCGGCGGTCTCGCGTGCGGTGCGGCCGGCCTGTTCGCGCAGCTTGCGCAGTTCTGCTCCCAGGCGGGCTTGCCGGGCGGTGGGGCGCTCCCTCGGCGGCATGGTGGTTCTCCGGTCCTGTTGATCGCTGGCTCCTGAGTTTGCCGCCCCATTACTCCCCGAGTCCACTTGCATGCGCAGGGGTACAGGTACCCCGGGGGGCTATGGGAGGTTCTGCGGCGGTTTCCTGTTCTGGCGGAGGTGCTACCGGTACCGTTGCTGGGATGACCACTGAGCAGCGTCCGCGCGGTCCGCGCACCCTGGCCGAGGAACTGCGCTCCCGCGGCGACGAGGAGCTTGCCGCCCTGCTGCGGGCCCGAGCCGACCTGCTCTCCCCGCTGCCCGGCGACGTCTCCCAGCTGGCCACCCGGGCCGGCACCCGCGCCTCGGTGACCCGCGCGCTCGAACGCCTCGACACCTTCACACTCCAGGTGGCGGAGGCCCTGGCCGTCGCCCCGCAGCCCTGCCCCTACGACACGCTGGCCGCCCTGCTGCCCGGCGGGGAGCGGGAGCTGCCCGGCGCGCTGGCGCGGCTGCGCCGGCGCGCCCTGCTCTGGGGCGCCGAGCACGAGCCACGGCTGGTGCGCACCGCGCAGGAGGTGCTGGCGCCCACCGCCGCCCGGCCGGGCAGCACCGGGCTCGGGCCGACCGTCGCCGAGGCGTGCGCGGGCATCTCACCGCGCCGGGTGCAGGAACTGCTGACCGGCGCCGGACTCCCGGCCACCGGCGACCCGGTCAGCGCGGTGACCGCGCTGACCGGGCTGTTCGCCGACGAGGAACGGTTCGCCCGGCTGCTGGCGGCGGCCCCGCCCGGCGCCCGCGAGGCGCTGGACCGGCTGGCCTGGGGGCCGCCGTACGGCGAGGTGTCGGCCCGCCCGGGGCCGCAGCTGCGCTGGCTGCTGGACCGGGGCCTGCTGCTGCCGACTCAGCCCGGCACCGTGGTGCTGCCGCGCGAGGTGGCGCTGCGGCTGCGCGGCGGGCGCGCGCACCGCGACCTGCGCCCCCGGCCGCCGGAGGTGACCGCGCGCGCGGCGTACGCGCCCGATGTGGCCGACGCGGCGGGCGCGGGCGCCGCACAGGGCGCGCTGGGCCTGATCGAGGAACTGCTGACCCACTGGGCGGCCGAGCCGCCCCCGGTGCTGCGCACCGGCGGGGTCGGCGTGCGCGAGCTGAAGCGCACGGCGGTGGCCCTGGACGTACCGGAGCCGCAGGCCGCCTTCTGGGCCGAACTGGCGTACGCCGCCGGGCTGGTGGCGGGCGACGGCGAGGCGGACGAGCGGTACGCGCCCACCCCGGCGTACGACGCCTGGGCGGCCGAGCCGGGAGAGCGCCGCTGGGCGTGGCTGGCCCGGGTCTGGCTCACCGGCACCCGGGTCCCCGGCCTGGTCGGCGGCCGGGACGGCAAGGGCCGCCCGCTGATGGCGCTGGGCCCCGGCCTGGACCGCGGCCCGGCCGCCGAACTGCGCCGCCGCGTCCTCGGCCTGCTGGCCGCCCTCCCCGAGGGCACCGCCCCCGAGCCGCGGACCGTGCACGAGCGCATCGGCTGGGAACTGCCGCGCCGGATGACGCCCGAGGCCCGCGACGCGCTGTGCGCGGCGGTGCTGTCCGAGGCGGACCTGCTGGGCGTGACCGGGCGCGGCGCCCTCACCTCGTACGCCCGCGCGCTGCTGGACGACGGCGGGGCGGCGGAGGCGGCGGGCGACCGTCCGGCGGACCCGGCGGCGGGGGACACCACGGCGGCGGACTCCGCGGCGGACCGCGAGGCCGCGGCCGCCCGCCTGCTGGCCCCGCTCCTCCCCGAGGAACTGGACCACTTCCTCCTCCAGGCCGACCTGACCGCCGTCGCCCCGGGACCACTGCGCCGCGAACCCGCCCGGGCCATGGCGCTGATCGCCGACATCGAGTCCAAGGGCGGCGCCACCGTCTACCGGTTCACCCCCGGCTCGGTACGCCGCGCCCTCGACGCCGGCTGGACCCCCGACGCGCTGCACGGCTTCCTCGCCGAACACTCCCGCACCCCCGTGCCGCAGCCGCTCACCTACCTCGTCGACGACGTGGCCCGCCGGCACGGCCGGCTGCGGGTCGGGGTGGCCGCCGGCTATCTGCGCTGCGAGGACGAGGCCCTGCTCACCCAGGTCCTCGCCGACCGGCGCGCCGAACAGCTGCGGCTGCGCCGTATCGCGCCCACCGTCCTCATCTCCGGCGCACCCCCCGAGATCCTGCTGGCCCGGCTGCGCGACATGGGCCTGGCCCCGGCCGCCGAATCCGCCGAGGGCGCCGTGGTGACCCTGGCGGCCACCCGCCACCGCACCCCGCCGCGCACCGCGCCCGAACCGGTCCCGGACGGCCCGCCCGCCGCCGACGACCGGCTGCTCGCGGCGGCCGTCCGGGCCATCCGGGCCGGCGACCGCACCGAGGAACGCACCGACGAGGCGGCGACGGCCGCCGCCGCCAGAACCGGCGGCCGGGCGGTCCCCCCGCCCCCCGCCGGCACGCTGCCGCGCACCCCCGCCGCCGACACCCTCGCCACCCTCCAGGCGGCGGCGCTCTCCGGCGACCTGGTACGGATCGGCTACGTCGGCGCCGACGGCGTCGCCGCCCAGCACATCCTGGCCCCGGTCCGGGTGGAGGGCGGCTTCGTCACGGCGTTCGACCACACGGCGGAAGAAGTCCGCACCTACCCGCTGCACCGCATCACCGGCACCGTCGAACTCCCCGCCGACTAGGCCGCCCACCCCCGCCCGTTCTGTCCTTTCCCGACCGGCCCGCTGACCGCTTGCTGCCAGCCGCCCGGCGCGTAACGCGCGCCCGCACCGGGGAAGTCCGCTGCGACCCCACACGGACCGACCTCGGGAGGACCCCGGTGCGTTCCCTCCGCATCGCCCTGCTCGCGCTCGGGGCGCTCGTCGCCTCCATGCTGCTGCCCGGCACCGCCACCGGGGCCACCGCCGCCCCGGCCGCCGCACCGCTCTTCAAAGCCCCGTTCGGCTGCGGCCAGACCTGGACGTACAGCCACCACTCCGCCGAGGTACGGCGCGCGCTGGACTTCGTCCGCACCGACGGCGGGGCCACCGCCGGAGCCCCCGTGCTCGCCTCCGCCGCCGGGACCGCCACCCGGCACAGCCAGGCCGGCGGCGCCGGCAACTACATCGTCATCGACCACGGCGGCGGCTGGCGCACCTACTACTTCCACCTCGCCGCGTACTCCGTGCCCAGCGGCGCCCACGTCGCCCAGGGCCAGCAGATCGGCACCACCGGCTCCACCGGCAACTCCTCCGGCGCGCACATCCACTACGAGCAGCTGCTGAACGGCGTCGGCCAGGACATCCGCATCAACGGCACCGCACTCCCGTACCCCGGCTCGTACCACCAGCGGTACCTCACCAGCGACAACGGCTGCGGCGGGGGAGGGGGCCGCTACTGGGTGGACACCTTCGCGCAGACCGAGGGCTACGCCGCGCCGAACACCGCCTCCCCGCAGGGCGTGCTGCTCCAGGGCACCCACTACGTCTACTGCAAGGTCTGGGGCGCCCGCTACGAGGGCGTGTACGGCCACAACCACTGGTGGCTGCGCACCGACCTCGACCGCACCTACCCCGGCGGCAACGGGCGCGGCGCGTACGTGCCGGCCTACTTCCTCTCCCGCTGGGGCAACGACGAGGCCCGGGACAACAGCGGAAACGTCATACCCGACTGCTGACCCCCGGCCCTAGGGTGGCGGCATGAGCGCACCGATCGCGGTACCGGACGGGCTGGCAGCCAACTACGCGGCGTACCACGGCGCCCCGGGCGCCGCGTGGATCGCCGGCCTGCCCCGCCTCGCCGCCACCCTGCTGGAGCGCTGGGACCTGCGCCCGGACGGCCCGGCGGCGCACGGCGTGTGCGCGCTGGTCCTCCCGGTCATCCGCACCACCGACGGCACGCCCGGCGCGCTGAAGCTCCAGATGGTGGACGAGGAGACGGCGGACGAGCCCCGCGCCCTCGCCGCCTGGGCGGGGCGCGGCGCCGTACGGCTGCTGGCCCACGACGCGGAGAGCGGCGCCATGCTGCTGGAACGGCTCGCCCCGCGCTCCCTGGCGGACGTGCCGGACGACCTGGCGGCCCTGGAGGTGCTGTCCGGGCTGCTGGCCCGGCTGGTCACCGTCCCCGCCCCGCCGGGGCTGCGCACCCTGGCCGGTATCGGCGCCCGGATGCTGGAGCGCACCCCGGTGCTCGCCGCCTACCACGACCCGGCCGACCGGGCGCTGTACGCCGACTGCGCCGCCGCCCTGCGCGCGGTGCTGCCCGAGCCGGGCGGGGCGCTGCTCCACTGGGACCTGCACTACGCGAACGTGCTGGCCGGCGAGCGCGAGCCCTGGCTGGCGATCGACCCCAAACCGCTGGCCGGCGACCCCTGCTTCGACCTCCTGCCCGCCCTGCACAACCGCTTCGCCGAGATCACCGCCGCCCCCGACCCGCGGCGCGCCGTGCGCCGCCGCTTCGACCTGATGACGGCCACCGCCGCCCTGGACCGCGACCGCGCGGTGGCCTGGACGCTGGCCCGGATCCTCCAGAACGGCCTGTGGGCAGCCGAATCCGGCGCCACCGCCGCACCCCCCGCCCACACCCTGATCCACGCGGCACTGCGCTCGCCCTGACCGGCCGCACACCCCGGCCGACCGGGTCCCGGCGCCCCGTGGGGGCGATGCTGCACACTGGAAGCTTGGCCGGAACCTGACCAGTACGGAGGTAGGCGCGTGTCGGGACCGCTCATCGTCCAGAGTGACAAGACGCTGCTGCTCGAAGTCGATCACGAGCAGGCCGAGGCGTGCCGGCGGGCCATCGCTCCGTTCGCCGAGTTGGAGCGGGCGCCCGAGCACATCCACACCTACCGGGTGACCCCGCTCGGGCTGTGGAACGCCCGCGCCGCCGGGCACGACGCCGAGCAGGTCGTCGACGCCCTCGTCACCCACTCCCGCTACCCGGTGCCGCAGGCGCTGCTCGTGGATGTGGCCGAGACCATGGCCCGCTACGGGCGGCTGTCCCTCGTCAAGCACCCCGTGCACGGGCTCGTCCTCCAGACCACCGACCGGCCCGTGCTGGAGGAGGTGCTGCGCTCCAAGCGGATCAAGCCGCTGGTCGGGGCCAGGATCGACGCCGACCAGGTGGCCGTGCACCCCTCCGAGCGCGGCCAGATCAAGCAGGCGCTGCTGCGGCTCGGCTGGCCGGCCGAGGACCTGGCCGGGTATGTGGACGGCGAGGCGCACCCGATCGAGCTGGCCGAGGACGGCTGGGCGCTGCGCCCGTACCAGCGGCAGGCGGTCGAGGGGTTCTGGCACGGCGGGTCCGGGGTGGTCGTGCTGCCCTGCGGCGCCGGGAAGACGCTGGTGGGCGCCGGGGCGATGGCCACCGCCAAGTCGACGACGCTGATTCTGGTGACGAACACCGTCTCGGCCCGGCAGTGGAAGGCGGAGCTGGTGCGCCGCACCTCGCTGACCGAGGACGAGATCGGCGAGTACAGCGGCACCCGCAAGGAGATCCGCCCGGTCACCATCGCCACCTACCAGGTGCTCACCGTGAAGCGGAAGGGCGTCTATCCGCATCTGGAGCTGTTCGACTCCCGGGACTGGGGCCTGGTCGTCTACGACGAGGTGCATCTGCTGCCGGCGCCGGTGTTCAAGTTCACCGCCGACCTCCAGGCGCGGCGGCGGCTGGGGCTGACGGCGACGCTGGTGCGCGAGGACGGCCGCGAGTCGGACGTGTTCTCGCTGATCGGTCCGAAGCGCTTCGACGCCCCGTGGAAGGAGATCGAGGCGCAGGGCTACATCGCCCCGGCCGACTGTGTGGAGGTACGGGTCGATCTGACCGAGTCGGAGCGGCTGGCGTACGCGATGGCGGAGGCGGAGGAGAAGTACCGTTTCTGTGCGACCACCGACTCCAAGCGGCGGGTGACCGAGGAACTGGTGCGGCGGCACGCGGGGCAGCAGATCCTGGTGATCGGCCAGTACATCGACCAGCTGGACGAGCTGGGCGAGGCGCTGGGCGCCCCCGTCATCAAGGGCGACACCAGCAATACGCAGCGCGAGCGGCTGTTCGGCGCGTTCCGCGAGGGCGAGGTGAGCGTCCTCGTGGTGTCCAAGGTGGCGAACTTCTCCATCGACCTGCCGGAGGCGACGGTCGCCATCCAGGTGTCGGGCACGTTCGGCTCCCGGCAGGAGGAGGCGCAGCGGCTCGGCCGGGTGCTGCGGCCCAAGGCGGACGGGCACGAGGCCCGCTTCTACTCGGTCGTCGCCCGGGACACCATCGACCAGGACTTCGCCGCCCACCGGCAGCGGTTCCTCGCCGAGCAGGGCTACGCCTACCGGATCATGGACGCGTCCGAGCTGCGGGAGACCCCGGACGGCGTCTGACGGCGACCCCGTCCTCCACGTCGGCGCGGCCCAGGACGACCACCTCGAACGCCGCGACCAGCCAGACCCGGCCGGCGCGCAGCGCGTCCCCCAGCCGGTGCCGGGGGTGCGGGAGGAGCCCGGTGGCGGAGGCTCCGTGAACGGTCGTGGTACTCATGCCTCCACCGTGCCTCGCCGGGCCCGCGCCGGGCATCGGTCCAGGGTCGGAAAGCCGGATCCGTCCCCCTTAGGGAGAACCCCGAGCCGGGATAAGCGTTTGCGTTCGCGGCGGGCCGGGCCTAGGGTGCTGCGTCTGCCTCCCTCCCGGTCGGGAGTGGAGCCGGCCGCACGGTAACCGGCCGGCATCTTCCGTACCTCTCGCGCTCTCTTCCGCGCACGATTTCTCCCGGAGGCTTCGCCATGCCAGCGGACCGGACGGATCTTCCCGTGTCCTCCCCCTCCCCCCTGGACACCGAGCGGGCCCACCTCGCCGCCTCCCGCGCCGCGCTGCGCACCATGCGGGCCGAGGCGGAGGGCCTGGACATCAGCGATGTCACCGCGAACTGGGTCAACGCCGAGGTGCTCGCCTCCGAGCTGGCCCAGCGCATCAAGTCGCTCGCCGACCTGGCGGACACCCCGCTGTTCTTCGGCCGCGTCGACTACGAGCACGACCTGGGCGAGCAGGGCGACGAGACGGGCCGCCGGTTCTACATCGGGCGCCGCCACGTCCACGACGCGCACGGCGACCCGATGGTCATCGACTGGCGCGCCCCCGCCTCGCAGCCGTTCTACCGCGCGTCCAAAACCGATCCGCAGGATGTCGGGCTGCGCCGCCGCTTCGGGTACGACGGCGGCGAGCTGACCGCGTACGAGGACGAGCACCTGACCGATCCGGAGGAGGCGGAGCGTTCCTCCGCCCTCCTCCAGCGCGAGATCGAGAAGCCCCGCGTGGGCCCGATGCGCGACATCGTGGCCACCATCCAGCCCGAGCAGGACGAGATCGTGCGCGCCGGTCTGTCCGGCTCGGTGTGCGTGCAGGGCGCGCCGGGCACCGGGAAGACGGCGGTGGGCCTGCACCGGGTGGCGTATCTGCTGTACGCGTACCGCGAGCGGCTGGCCCGCAGCGGCACCCTGGTGATCGGGCCGAACCGCTCCTTCCTGCGCTACATCGAGCAGGTCCTGCCGGCGCTGGGCGAGCTGGAGGTCAAGCAGGCGACGGTGGACGATCTGGTGTCGGCCGGTCTGGAGATCCGCGGCACGGACTCCCCGGCCACGGCCCGGCTCAAGGGCGACGCGCGGATGGCGACGGTGCTGCGCCGGGCGGTGCGCGACGGGGTGCGGACGGTGCCGGCCGAGGGGGTGGTCGTGGTGCGCGGCTCGCGCCGCTGGCGGGTGCCGGCGGAGGAGATCACCGGAATCGTGACGGAGCTGCTGGCGCGCGACATCCGGTACGCGGCGGCGCGGGAGGCGCTGCCGCAGCGGATCGCGCACTCCGTGCTGGTGCGGATGGAGGCGGCGGGCGAGGCGCCCGACGACCGGGTGCAGAACGCGGTGGCCCGCACCCCGGCCGTCAAGGCGGTGGTGAAGGCGCTGTGGCCGCAGGTCGATCCGGAGAAGCTGGTGCTGCGGCTGCTGTCGGACGCGGAGTTCCTGGCCCGGGTGGCCGACGGGGTGCTGGACGAGGAGGAGCGGAAGCATCTGCTGTGGGAACGCCCGGCGCGTTCGGTGAAGTCGGCGCGCTGGTCGCCGGCCGACGCGGTGCTGATCGACGAGGCGCGGGATCTGATCGAGCGGACCGGGTCGCTGGGCCATGTGGTGCTGGACGAGGCGCAGGATCTGTCGCCGATGCAGTACCGGGCGGTGGGGCGCCGGTGCAGTACGGGGTCGGTGACGGTGCTGGGCGACATCGCGCAGGGCACCACGCCGTGGGCGACGTCGGGCTGGTCGGAGGCGCTGGCGCATCTGGGCAAGCCGGACGCGGTGGTGGAGGAGCTGACGCAGGGGTTCCGGGTGCCGCGCAAGGTGATCGCGTACGCGTCGCGGCTGCTGCCGGCGATCGCGCCCGAGCTGTCGGAGGCGACCTCGATCCGGGACTCGGCGGGCTCGCTGGTGATCCGGGAGGTGCCGGTGGGGGAGCTGGACGCGGCGGCGGTGGCGGCGTGCGCGGAGGCGCTGGAGCGGGAGGGTTCGGTGGGGCTGATCGCGGCGGACGCCCGGGTGCCGGTGCTGGCGTCGGCCCTGGCGGCGGCGGGTCTGGCGTATCTGACGCCGGGGGAGGAGACCTCGGCGGAGGCGCGGCTGACGCTGGTCCCGGCGTCGCTGGCGAAGGGTCTGGAGTACGACTACGTGGTGCTGGACGAGCCGGCGGCGGTGGTGGACGGCGAGCCGGACGAGCGGACCGGGCTGCGCCGGCTGTACGTGGCGCTCACCCGTGCGGTGTCCGGGCTGACGGTGACGCACGCGGCGCCGCTGCCGGACCGGCTGGCGGCCGGGTAGCGGGCTGAGGAGCTTCGGAACGGGAAGCCGGCGCTGAGCCGGCGGAGGGTCGGAGAGCGCCTGGGCCCGGACGGCCTCGCCCGCGTCCGGCGTCCCGTCCGCGCGGTCTGCGAAGTCCTCGGCCGGCTCGCGCCCGACCCGGTCCCCCGTTCACGGCGGCGGCCGGTGCGCCTGGGCGCGGTCACCGCCCGTCGCCGTGATCCTTACCGCCACGGTCGGCGGCGAGGTGTCAGGACGCTGACATGCCGGCGTCGATCTTGTGCTCCGCGCCGGTGATGTAGGAGGACTCGTCGGATGCCAGGAACAGCACCAGCGAGGACACCTCGTCCGCCTCCGCGAGCCGGCCCAGGAAGATCTGTGCCAGTGCGTCGCCGCCTTGCTCGTCGGTCGCCTCGACCATCATCGGCGTGTTGATGAAGCCGGGGTGCACGGAGTTCACGCGGATGTTGTCGCGCCCGTACTCCTGGGCGGTCGCCTTCGTCATGCCCCGGGTCGCGAACTTGCTGGCCACGTAGGCGAGGCTCGGGAAACCGTAGTTGGCCCGCAGACCGGCCAGGGACGAGATGTTCACGATCGACCCGATGCCCGCGCGCTGCATCGACGGGATGACCGCCTTCATCCCCAGGAACTGGGAGTGCTGGTTGACGGCACAGACGGTGAGGTAGTCGTCCTCGTCGAGGTCCGCCGTCTTGGCGATCGGCCCCAGGATGCCCGCGTTGTTCACGAGTACGGTGACGTCACCGAACGCCGTCTCGGTCTCCTCCACGACGCGCCGCCAGTCGTCGGCCTTCGTGACGTCCTGCACCGTGTACCGGGCGTTGTCCCCGAGTTCTTCGGCGAGCTCACGGACGGCGGCCTCGTTGACGTCGGTGAGAGTGACCTTCGCCCCCTCCTGTACGAAGCGGCGGGCGTGCGAGGCACCCATCCCCCGGCCCGCTCCGGTGATGATCGCGACCTTGTTGTCCAGACGGGCCATGGCGGGGACTCCTTCGTCCTAGGGGGGCACCCGAATTTCGGGACCTGGTCCCAAAATACACCGGGAGGGTGCGCTCCGGATCAGGACAGGTCCCTTCCGTTGAGCAGCGTCTGGAAGGCGTCGGTGACGGGACGCAGCGCGTCGTCCAGCTCGCCGAAGTCGACCGGCTCGTCCCTGCTGGTCCAGCGCCTGAGCACCGCGACGTAGGCGGCCTGCACGGCGCCGCCGATCGCGGCCGGGACGGGAGCGCCCGCGTCGAGTCCGGTGCGCTCCGCCGTGTAGTGGCTCACCGTCTCGGCCCATGCGCGCCAGTGCGCGGCGGTCTCCGCGGCGAGCGCGGGGTCCCGGTCCAGTACGCGGAAGCGGTCGAGCCACGATTCCGGCGCCGCCGCCTGGGACAGGCGTGTCGACCGGACGACCGCCGATCGCACGGCCGTCATGACGGGTACGTCGTCGGCGTCCCGCAGGGCCGACCGCAGCCGCTCGACGGCGCGGTCGAACTCGCCCCACACGATGCCCGCCTTGGAGCCGAAGTAGCGGAACAGCGTCGAGCGGCCGACGCCGCCCGCGGTCATGATGGCCTGAAGCGTCGTGGCCTCGTAGCCGTCGCGGAGCAACAGCTCGAAGGCGATCTCCTCAAGGGCTTCGCGGGTCGAGGCCGGCGGTCGTCCGCGGCGCGCACGGGGGCTGGTCATCGTCCGAGCGTAGAGGAGTATTTTTGGTACCTGGTATCAGTAATGAGTCAGGAGCAGACGATGCGTGCATGGCAGTTCACGGAAGTCGGGAAACCCCTCATCTTGAGCGAGGTGCCGGCACCGGCACCAGCCGCCGGCGAGCTCGTCGTCCACGTCCGCGCCGCGGGACTCTGTCACAGCGACGTCGGATTCCTGGACGGCACGCTGACACCGCTGCTGCCGTTCCGGCCCATCACACTGGGTCACGAGATCGCGGGCACCGTGTCCGCCGTGGGATCTGATGTGACCGAGTTCTCCGTAGGACAGAAGGTCGTCGTCCCGGCAGCCATCGAAGGGCCGGGAACATCGCTGAACGGCGGGTTCGCGGACGAGGTCGTCGTCCCGGAACGACTCGTCGTCGCGCTGCCCGATGGCGTGCCGTTCGATCAGGCGGCGGCCGCCACCGACGCGGGGCTGACCTCGTACCACGCGGTCTCCGTGCAGGGGCGCGTCTCCCCCGGCGCGCGCGTGGGCATCATCGGCCTCGGCGGGCTCGGTTCGCTCGGCGCGCAGACCGCGCTCGCGCTCGGTGCCAGGCTTTTCGTCGCCGAGAAGAACGAGCGCGTGCACGACTTCGCCCGCTCGCTCGGTGCCGAGAGCGTCGCGAGCGACATCACCGACTTCGCCGGCGAGGAACTCGACGTGGTCATCGACTTCGCCGGGTTCGGGACGACCACCGACGGCGCGATCCATTCCGTCCGCCGCGGCGGACGGATCGTCCAGGTCGGCCTCGGTCGCGCGCGCGGCGAGATCGACCTCCAGGCGCTCACGCTCAACGAGGTGGAACTCGTCGGCTCGCAGGCCGGGACGAAGGAGGACTGCGTCGCGGTGCTGGATCTCGTGGCCGAAGGCAGGTTGACCTCGCGCATCACCGAGATCGGGTTCGAGGAGATCGCGGACGGAATCGGCCGCCTTGAGCGAGGAGAGGTGATCGGACGGCTGGTCGCCGTGTTCGGGTGACGGGCTCCGCGCGGGACGGTCACCCCGAGGACCGCCCGGGAACGGCGGGAGCCCTCGTGCCGGCGGACGCGAGCGGGCCGGTGGCTTCGCCCGGGTGGCGGCCCGGGCCCGGCCCGGCGGGGTGGCGGAACCCGCGGGGGCGGTGGTGCGTCCGAGGGGGGAGGCCACGGACGGGAGCGTCATGGACGGGCACGCGGGAGGGACGGCGCGTCGGCGCGCGATGCTGGCCAATCCGGTGACGGCGGTGCTGGCGGGGGTGATGGTGCTGGCGTGGCTGCCGCTGCTGGGGCGGGACGGGAGCACCTCGATGGCCCCGGGGGTGATGCTGCTGGCGCTGTCCCTGCCGTCCCTGATGGTGACCACCGGCCTGGGGCATCTGATCTGGGTGGACGGGCTGCCCGGCTGGTACGTCGTGCCGTCGATCCTGGCCGCCCAGGCGCTGAACGTCCTGTGGGCGGGCGCGCTGTTCGGCGCGGCCCGGCAGCGGATGGCGCGCCGGGCGCGGGCCGGGTCAGGGGACGCCGAGCAGCCGCAGGACGGCGGTGGTGCCGGCCGCCGCGACGACGACCGCGAGCAGCGGGGCCCGGCGGAGCGCGAGGGCGCCGCCGACCAGTACCCCGGCGGGGCGTGACCAGCCGGCCGCGCCCTGCCCCTCGGTGAGCGCGGCGGTGGCGACCAGGGCGACGAGCAGCACGGTGGCGGCGTCGGCCAGCAGCGCGCGGGTGCGCTCTCCCGGGGCCAGCCGGTGGTGGAGCAGCGGCCCGGCGAGCCGGAAGGCGAGGGTGCCGGCGGCGAGGACGGCGATGGCGGTCAGCGGCAGCATCAGGCGGTCTTTCCGGCCCGTGGGCCGAGCAGGGTGAGGGGCAGCGCGGCCAGGGCGAGCAGGACCGGCAGCCCGGGCGGCAGCAGCGGGGTGGCGGCCACGGCGAGCGCCGCGCCGGCCAGGGCGGCGCGGCGGCGGGCGCGGGCGGGGGCGTCGCCGGTGGTGAGGGCGGGCAGGACGAGGGCGAGCAGGATGGCGGGAAGGGCGGCGTCCAGGCCGAGCGCGTCGGTGTCGGCGACCCGGTCGCCGAGGACGGCGCCGAGGGCGACCCCGGCGTTCCAGGTGAGGAAGACGGCGATGCCGCCGGCCCAGAACGCGGCCCGGCGGCGGGCGGGGTCGCGGTGCGGGAGGACGAAGCCGACCGAGGCGTCGGTGAGGATGTGGGCGCCGGTGAGCCGGCTCCACCAGCGCGAGCCGAAGGAGTCGGCGAGGGCGAAGCCGAACGGCAGCAGCCGGGCGTTGAGCACCAGTCCGGCCAGGACGGCGGCGACCGGGCCGCCGCCCGCGAACACGACGCCGACGGTGGCGAACTGGGACGCCCCGGCGAACACGGTCAGGGACATGACGATCGGCACCCACAGGGGGAGCCCGCCGGAGACGGCGAGGGCGCCGAAGGAGGCGGCGATGAGGGAGTAGGCGAGGGAGACCAGCACGATGGCGCGACGGGTTTCGCCGTCCAGCGTTCGCCATATCGAAGGCATGTCCATTAGAGTGAACGCACGGGGCGTTGTTCGTCAAGGCGAACGATCGGTAGTGCAGAACGAACAGCGGTGGCCGGGCACCGGGGCAGGGAGTCGTCAGTGGACCTCATCGGCACGATCGCGGCCTCCATCCGCCGCGAACGCACCCGCACCGGCCTGTCCCTGACCGAGCTGGCCAAGCGGGCCGGCATCGCCAAATCCACCCTCTCCCAGCTGGAGAACGGCTCCGGCAACCCCAGCGTCGAGACCCTGTGGGCCCTGGGCGCGGCGCTCGGCGTCCCCTTCAGCCACCTGGTGGACCCGCCCCGCCCCGCCACCCGCGTCATCCGGGCCGGCGAGGGCCCGGCCACCCACGCCGAACGCGCCGACTACACCGCCGTCGTCCTCGCCACCTGTCCGCCCGGCGCCCGCCGCGACATCTACCGGATCATCGTCCAGCCCGGCGAACCCCGGCTCTCCGACCCCCACATGCCCGGCACGGTCGAACACGCCGTGCTGGCCACCGGACACGCCCTGATCGGCCCGGCCGACGACCCGGTGGAACTGCGCCCCGGCGACTACCTCTCCTACCCCGGCGACGCCCCGCACAGCTTCCGCGCCCTGGCCCCGGACACCTCGGCGGTGATGGTGATGGAGCACATCTGACGCCGGGGGTGGGTGGCGCGGGCGCGATCTACAGTCCGCGGTAGACGTCGCGGCGATTGCCCACCTTGATAACGAGAACGACCAGTTCCCCGTCGTCGACGGTATAGGCCACGCGGTACGCACCAACCCGGAGCCGGTAGAGGTCCTCGTGGCCGCTCAGCTTCTTGATGTCCGCGTCCTTGCGGTACGGGTCGTCCCCGAGCGCGGTCAGGGCGGCCAGGATGCGCATCGCCGTCGGCTGGTCGACGGCCCGCAGCTGGCGCTGCGCCGCCGTGGTGAAGCGGAAGGCGTACTTCATGCGGCGGCTGTTCCCCCACCGTTCCGCTCCGCGAACAGGTCGGCCAGCAATTCGCTCATGCCGACCGTGTCGTCCCCCCGGTGGGCTTCCGCCTCCCGGGCCAGCAGTTCGTCCGCCGCGTCCTCCAGCGCTTGGTGCTCGTGGATGGGGACGAGCGCTGCAACGGGGACGCCGTTCCTGGTGATCACCGTCGCGTCGCCGGCTTCCGCGCGGTGGATGAGCGTGGCGAACTGCGCCCGCGCCTCGCGGATGCTGAAGGAATCCGTCATGGGGTCCAGTGTACGCACGAATGTGTACACGTAGGTGGGGGCCGACGTACGAGAATGCTCCGCGGACGCCGCCCGCCCCGGCGGGCGGCCGGGTCAGCCGTTCAGCAGGACCAGTGCCCCCACCGCCATCACGGCGACCGCGATGCCGCCCTGCTTGATCCTCGCGCCGCGGGCGTGGTCGCCGCGCAGCGTGCTGAGCAGCAGCAGGGCGCCGCCGCCCACCAGGCCCCAGGCGGCGATCAGTTCGAGTGTCGACATGCGGTGAGTGTAGGCGGGCGCCCCGGCGGCGGTACATCGCCGCCCCCACCGGGGCGCGCGTCAGGAAGCGGGCACCCCGGCCGCCGGTACGTCGTCCAGCGCCCGCCGCCAGGACCGTACCGCCGCCGCCGTCACCGGGGCGGACCAGGAGCCGCCGGTGCGCGCCGCGGACCCGATGTGGAAGGCGTCCACCCCGGCCGCGCGCAGCGCCGCCAACTGCGTGTGCCGCAGCCCGCCGCCCGCCATCAGCCGGAGCCCCGGCCGTTGGCCCGGGACCGCCCCGCCCGCCTCCTCGCGCAGCACCGGCAGGCCGTCCGCCACCCCGCCCGGCGCCCCGGCGGTCAGCAGCGTGTCCAGACCCGGCAGCCCCTGGAGCACCCGCCGGGCCGCCGCCCGGTCGGCGCTGTGGTCGAGCGCCCGGTGGAACGTCCACGGCGCGCCCTCCAGCGACTCCACGACCGTCCGCACCGCCGCCACGTCCACCCGGCCCGCCGGGTCGAGGAAGCCCAGCACGAACTCCCGCGCCCCGGCCGCCCGCAGCTCCCGGGCCGCCGCGCACAGCCGCACCACCCCGTCCGTCCCGCCCGCGCCGAACCCGGCCGACGCGCGCAGCATCACCCGTACCGGCAAGGTGGTGGCGGCCCGTACGGCGGCGACCGTGCGCGGGCTGGGGGTGAGACCGTCCTGGTCCATGCCCGTCACCAGTTCGAGGCGGTCGGCACCGCCCTGCTGGGCGGCGACGGCGTCCTGGGAGGTGAGGGCGATGACTTCGAGCAAGGGGCGCGGCATGGCTGAGCCCTTCCCCGGTTGCCGGGCCGGGATGCGGAAAGCCGCCCGGGTGTTCCGCGCGGGGGGCGCGCTTCCCGGGGCACAATGCGCGGATGAGTGGTGACCACGACAGCGCGCTGATCGCACGCTTCCCCGGCCCGCCCGCGCTCGCCCGGGAACTGCTGGACCGCTGGCACGAGCCGCAGCGCAGGTACCACACCGCCGCCCATCTGCGGGCGGTGCTCGACCGCCTGGACGAACTGGGGGCCGCGGAGTACGCCGCCGATCCGGTGGCCGTCGCGCTGGCGGCCTGGTTCCACGACGCCGTGTACGACCCCCGGGACCCGGACGGCAACGAGGAGGCCGCCGCCGAACTCGCCGAGGACCGGCTGCCGCCCGGCGAGCGCACCGGCGAGGTGGTCCGCCTGGTGCGGCTCACCACCACCCACGACCCGGCGCCCGGCGACACCAACGGCGCCGCGCTGTGCGACGCCGACCTCGGCGTCCTGGCCTCGCCGCCCGCCGCGTACGCCGTCTACGCGGCCGAGGTGCGCCAGGAGTACGGCTTCGTGCCGGACGCCGCCTTCCGCGCCGGGCGCGCCGGGGTGCTGGAGCGGCTGCTGGCGCTGCCCCGGCTGTTCCACACCCCGTACGGCGCCGCGCACTGGGAGGCCACCGCCCGCTACAACGTGACGGCGGAACTCTCCCTGCTCACCGGCTGACCGGCGGCGATCACCCGGGAGCGGTGGGCGGACAGCCGGGACTGGGCGTACGCGAGGCCCAGCCCGATCAGGGCGATCAGCGCGCCCACCCAGGCGGTCCACACGTAGCCGAGGCCCGCGTTGATGACCAGGCCGCCGACCCACGGGCCGAGCGTGTTCCCGGTGTTGAACGAGGAGGTGGCGCTGGCGCCCGCCAGGGTCGGGGCGCCCTCGGCCACATTGAAGATCCGGGCGTTGAGCGCGGGCGCGACCAGGAACGAGGCGAGGCCCAGCAGCCCGGACAGCAGCACCGCCGCCACCGCGAACCGCGCGGTCAGCGCCAGGGTGGCCAGCACGGCCGCCGCCCCGCCAAGACCGGTGTACAGCGTGCCGAACATGTGCGCGTCCGCCACCCGGCCGCCGATCATCGTCCCGGCCAGCGCGCCCGCCCCGTACAGCGCGAGCACGGCCGGCACCCAGGACTCGCTCAGCCCGCTGACGTCCGTCAGCAGCGGCGCCAGATAGGAGAAGAGGCAGAAGGTGCCGGCGGCGAACGCCACGACCGTCGCCATCGCCAGCAGCACCGCGCCGTCCTTGAAGACCCGCAGTTCGTCGGCGAGCCGCAGCCGGGCGCCGCCCGCGCCCGCGCCGTCCTGCGCACCGCTGTCCCGGGGGACGAAGAGCACCACGCCCACCAGCGCGACGGCCGTCATCAGGGTCACCGCCCAGAACGAGGACCGCCAGCCCAGGTGCTGGCCGAGGAACGCCCCGCCCGGCACCCCGGCGATGTTGGCGATGGACAGACCGCCGATCATCACCGCCATGGCGCGGGCCCGGGCGTGCACCGGCACCAGCGAGATCGCCACCGCCGCGCCGACCGCCCAGAACCCGGCGCAGGCCAGCGCGCTCACCACCCGGGAGGCGAACAGCAGCGCGTACCCGGAGGACAGCGCGCCGACGACATGGCCGACGCCGAACGCCGCCAGCAGCCCGATCAGCGTCACCCGGCGCGGCAGCCGCTGGGTGGCCACCGCGAGCACCGGCGCGCCGACCACCATGCCGATCGCGAACGCCGAGATCAGCAGCCCGGCACTCGGGATGGAGACGCCGAGATCGTCGGCCACCTCCGGCAGCAGCCCGGACAGCATGAACTCCGAGGTGCCGAGCGCGAACACGGCGACCCCGAGGACGATGACGGCGGTGGGCAGCCGGGTGGGGCCGGCCGCTTCCGGGCCGGCGGCGGACGAGGGGGACGCGGACGAGGGGACGGGGCCGGCGGGCGGGGCGGGTTCGGGGGATTCAGGCACGCGAGGGCCAACAGCGGCCGCCGCCGTGCGCATTCCTGCGGTCACCGTGACGCGGGCCACTTCGCCGCGCGCCGCCGCCCTGCACACTGGGGCCATGGCACTGACCGTTGGATTCGACCTCGACATGACGCTCATCGACTCCCGGCCCGGCATCCGCGCCACTTACGAGGCACTGGCGGCGGAGACCGGCGTCGCGATCGACGCCGCGCTCGCCGTCACCCGGCTCGGGCCGCCGCTGGAGGTGGAACTGGCGCACTGGTTCCCCGCCGAGCACATCGACGAGGCCGCCGACCGCTACCGCACCATGTACGAGGAGTACGCCATCGGCCCCACCTCCGCCATGCCGGGCGCCGCCGAGGCCATCGCCGCCGTGCACGCGCACGGCGGCCGGGCCGTCGTGGTCACCGCGAAGTACGAGCCCAACGCGCTGCTCCACCTGGACGCCCTCGGGCTGCGGGCCGACGCCGTGATCGGCTCGCTGTGGGCCGAGCAGAAGGCCGTCGCGCTGCGCGAGCACGCCGCGGCCGTGTACGTGGGCGACCACGTGGGCGATGTCAGGGGCGCGGCGGCCGCCGGGGCGCACGCGGTGGCGGTGGCCACCGGGCCCTGCGACGCCGCCGAACTGTCGGCGGCCGGGGCCGGCACCGTCCTGCCGGACCTGACGCACTTCCCCGGCTGGCTCCGGGGCTACGGGGCCGCGGACGCCGACTGAGCGGCCCGGTCCCGGCGGCGCTGCTGGGCCATCGAGCGCAGCAGCCCGGCGCCGGCGATGGCGAACCCTACCCCCATCAGCATGGAGACCGCGTACGCCGCGGTGGGGAAGGGTTCCGTTCCGGCGAACAGGGGAATGAAGGTGATCAGGGTCGCTACCGCGCCCACGGCGAAAACCACGCCGCCGATCCGTACCAGCAGATCCCCACGATCGAGGGTGTTGTCATCGGTGCCGCTCACCCCTCCAGGGTGAAGTGTCCACCGGCCTTCTGGCAAGAAAAGCCATTCACCTTGATCGCAAAGGGTGCGAGCATGGACACGATGGCACGGCGCGGTGCCCGTCGGGGGACGTGCGCCGATGGCCTCTTGCCAGGGGCGCACGGGCGATTAGCCTTGGAGCAGCGGGTCCTTGGGGGCCCGCCGTATTGCTGTATCGCGCGGTATTGCTTCTGGTGATGTTCGTAGTGGACGAGTGCGAGGACGAGGACACGTGCCTACCGGCAAGGTGAAGTGGTTCAACAGCGAGAAGGGCTTCGGCTTCCTCTCCCGCGACGACGGCGCTGACGTCTTCGTCCATTCCTCCGCCCTGCCCAGTGGCGTCGACAGCCTCAAGCCCGGGCAGCGCGTCGAGTTCGGCGTGGTCGCCGGGCAGCGGGGCGACCAGGCGCTGTCCGTGGTCGTCCTGGACCCGGTGCCGTCGGTCGCCGCGCAGCAGCGCCGCAAGCCCGACGAGCTGGCCTCGATCGTGCAGGACCTGACGACCCTGCTGGAGAACGTCACCCAGCAGCTGGAGCGCGGCCGGTACCCCGAGAAGGAGCACGGCCGCAAGATCGCCGGCATGCTGCGCGCGGTCGCCGATCAGCTGGACGTCTGAGCCCGGCCGGCGGCTTCCACCGGCAGCAGCAGTTCCTCCGCCACCGGCGGTACGAGCCCCTGCCCGGCCGCCCGGGTCAGCAGCTCCCGTACCGCCGCGTGGCCGGCCGTGCCCAGGTCGGCCGTGAAGTCGTTGACGTACAGCGCGATGTGCTGGTCCGCCACCGCCGGGTCCATCTCCTGGGCGTGCGCCAGCACGTACTCCCGGGAGGCGGCCGGGTCCTGCCACGCCCGCCGCACCGAGGCGCGGATGGCGTCGGCGACGGCCGTCAGCCGCTCCGCGCCGAGGGAGCGCTTGCCGATGATGGCGCCGAGCGGGATCGGGTGCCCGGTGGTGCTCTCCCAGAACTCGCCCAGGTCCGCCAGCCGGTGCAGCCCGTACCCCTGGTACGTGAACCGGGCCTCGTGGATGACCAGGCCCGCGTCCACCACCCCGTCCCGTACGGCCGGCATGATCTCGTGGAACGGCAGCACCCGGATCTCGCCGATGCCCGGCGCCGGGACGCTCGCCGCCGCCCACAGCCGGAACAGCAGATAGGCGGTGGACCGCTCACTGGGCACCGCCACCGTCCGGCCCACCAGGGAGGTGCCGGGCTCGCGGGTGAGCACCAGCGGGCCGCAGCCGCGGCCCAGCGCCCCGCCGCAGGACAGCAGCGCGTACTCCTCCAGCACCCACGGCAGGACCGCGTACGACACCTTCAGCAGCTCGCCCTCGCCGCGCTCGGCGAGGCCGTTGGTGATGTCGATGTCGGCGAAGTCCACCGTGACCGGCGGCGCGCCGGGCAGCAACCCGTGCGACCAGGCGTGGAAGACGAAGGTGTCGTTGGGACAGGGGGAGTGCCGCAGGGTCAGGGTGTCCGTCATGGTGCGGTGCTCCGTTCTCCCGGCCGGGCGGTCAGGACCGGCTCCATCCTGGCAAACGCCCGGGTGAGCGCGGCCAGCGCCTCCCCGATCCGCCAGGCGGCGCGGTCACGAGGCCCCACCGCGTTGGAGACGGTACGGATCTCCAGCACCGGTACGCCCGCCCGCGCGGCGGCCTCGGCCACCCCGAAGCCCTCCATCGCCTCGGCGGCGGCGCCCGGGTGGCGGCGGGTCAGCTCGGCGGCGCGCGCGGCGGTGCCGGTCGCGGTGGAGACGGTGAGCACCGGGGCGTGCACCGCGCCCAGCTCCGCGGCGACGGCGGCGGACAGCGCCGCGTCCGGCGCGTGGGCGGACACCCCGAAGCCCAGGTCGCCCAGGCCGGTGAAGCCGTCCGCCTCGCCCGGCGTCTGCGCGCCCAGGTCGGCGGCGACGATCCGGGAGGCCACCACGGTGTCGACCGGCCCCGCGTGCGGGGCGAAGCCGCCGCCGATACCGGCGGAGATCACCAGGTCGTAGGGCCGCTCGGCGGCGTCCGCCAGCGCGAACGCCGTCGCGGCGGCGGCAGCGGCCGGGCCCGCCCCGGCGGCCAGGACGGTACGGCGGTCACCGGCGGCACCCGCCGCCCGTACCACCGCGTCCCGCTCGGCCGCCACGGCGGTCACCACGAGGACGCGCGGAGCCGGCACCGGCGGGCTCAGTCCTCGTCCGCCGGGGACAGCTGCGCGTTCCACACGCCCTTGACGCTGTCGTACAGGGCGGCCTGCACCGCCTGCTGGCCCTCGGTCTGCGCGATCTCCGTCAGCTTGTCCAGGCTGAAGTCCTCGGTCACCTCGGCGACCGAGATCCGCAGCGTGCCGTCGCCGGACTGCTGCACCGCGTTCTGCGACAGCGACCACAGCAGGTCGCCGGAGAGCGTGCGGTAGGTGCTGGTGAAGCGCTGGTACTCCAGCGGGCTGTCGTTGACGAACAGCAGCCAGCCGGAGTCGGCGACCTTCGGGTCCACCCCGATCCGGAACTCGTCACCGGTCCGGTAGTCGAAGACCGGTACGTCGGTGGCCGCCGTCAGGCACTGCTCCGCCTGCTCCGCGCCCAGCGTCTCCCCGTGCCCGTAGCAGTCGCCCGCCGCCTCGGGGGAGGTGGTCGAGCTGCCGAGCGTGAAGTGCGCGTTGGGCGTGGGCTTCTCACAGGCCGACAGGACGACGAGGCCCAGCGACACGGCGCCGACGGTGGCAGCGGTACGAATGGCCCGTCGGCCCCGGCTCGTGGAGATCGCAGTCATGCGGGCAGATTACCGGGCAGCCCCGGTCACCTGACGCGCGGGTGCGGGGAGCCGCGCCGGGCGGTGGCCAGCAGGCTGCCCATCGTGGGGATCATCCCGGCCACCACGACGGCCGCCGCGACGGCCATCCCCAGGGTGCCGTTGAGCGGCAGCGCCATCGCGATGGCCCCGCCGACCACCCAGGCCATCTGCACCACCGTCTCGGACCGGGCGAACGTGGAGGTACGCACCACTTCCGGGACATCGCGCTGAATGATCGCATCCAGCGACAGTTTGCCCATCGCCTGGCAGATTCCTGCCACCGCGCTCACCGCCGTGACCGTCGCCGCCCCGTACGCCACCACGGCCGCCACCGAGGAGGCCAGCGCCAGCACCATCATCATCACCAGGATCGCCTCGGGCGCCCGGTCCCGCAGCCACGAGCCCAGCAGATTGCCCAGCGCGTTGCCCGCCCCGGCCGCCAGACCCACCATGGCCAGCGAGAACGCCGGGGAGAGCCCCGACAGCCCGTGCTCGCGCAGCAGGAACGCCAGGAAGAACAGCAGGAAACCGGTGAGCACCCGCAGCGAGGAGTTCGCGATCAGCGCCTTCAGCACCGGGGTGTCCATCCCCACGGCCATCAGCTTCCGGCGCCGGCTGTGCTCCTTCGTGCGCTCCGCCCGCTCCGCGCGGGAGCGGGCCAGCTCCTCGATGTGGACGGTGCGCTCGCCGCGCGCCAGGTCCACCTGGTGCGGCAGCCGGAACGACATCACCGCGCCCGCCACCGTGATCACGAACGCCGCGTACAGCGGATAGCGCTCGCCCAGCGCGTTCAGCCCGAGACCCAGCGGCGCCGCAGCCCCGGCCGAGATCAGCCCGGTGAGCGTGATCCTGGCGTTCGCCTTCACCAGCGAGATCTGGCCCGGCAAGAGGCGTGGCACCACCGCGGCCCGCACGATGTTGTACGCCTTCGACGCCACCATCACGCCCAGCGCCGCCGGATACAGCTCCAGACTCGCCCCCGAGGCGATGGCGCCCGCGATCACCAGCGCCAGGCACCCGCGGGCCAGCAGCGCCGCCGCCATCGCCGCGCGCCGCCCGTGCGGCACCCGGTCGAGCAGCGGGCCGATCACCGGCGCCAGCAGCACGAACGGGGCCATGGTGACCGCCAGGTACAGCGCCACCCGGCCCCGGGCCTCACCGGTGGGGACGGAGAAGAAAATCGTGGAGGCCAGGGCCATCGTGATGAGCATGTCGCCGGCCGAGTGCACGGCGTGCAGTTCGATGAGCTTGCCGAGCCCCGACTCGCCCGCGCCCTGCGCGTGGGTGGCCCGCCGCACGCGCCGCGCCAGGGCCGCCGGCGGACGGCGCAGGGCACGCACCGTCGCCCGGCCCGCTCGGGCGACACGACCGGGGCCGGATCCGGTCGTGCTCTTGGCCTCCGAGGTGCTGGCACCCACCACGATCAGCAGCCTACGGCCTGAGCCGCCCCGTGCACCCCGGCTCGCGGCCCACGCGCCCGGGGTGTAACCCGTGCGGTAGCGTGGTCAGACGGTGCGCCTAGTCTCGAACAGTACGACGTCGCAGCGGCCGGCCATTCGTTCCGGGCCCGCTCCGTCAGCTCCGTCCGCCTTCAGGCGCCCGCACCGATCAACGGCGTAGGAGGGTCGATTCTTGTGAGTGCCGGGATGCGAAGCCGTACCCCCGACCGGCTGTGCGCGGAGGCCGTGGAACTGGCCCGCGACGCGGCGGTGGAAGCGGCCCGTCCGCAGCCGATCGGAGCCTATCTGGGGGCGGTGGCCGAAGGCGACCGCCTGGTCACCCATCTCTTCGAGAGCCAGGACCCCGGATACCGGGGCTGGCGCTGGTCGGTGACGGTGGCCCGCGCCTCGCGGGCGAAGAACGTCACGGTGGACGAGGTCGCCCTCACCCCCGGGCCCTCCTCGCTGCTGGCGCCCGACTGGGTGCCGTGGAGCGAGCGGCTGCGCCCGGGCGACCTGGGCCCCGGCGACCTGCTGCCGTCCGAGCCCGACGACCCGCGCCTGGAGCCCGGCTACGTGCCGGACGCCGTCGAGGAGGAGGCCACCGGGCCGATCGCCGCCCCGGCGGACACGGCAGGACCGGCCGCCGACGAGGCGGGCCCGGAGGCCGCGGCCGTGACCGGTGCGGACGCCGCCGGTGCCGTGCCGGCCCGCGCCACCATCGCCGCGGTCGCCGGGGAGCTGGGCCTGACCCGCCCCCGGGTGCTCTCCCGGCTCGGCCTGAGCGAGGCCGCCGAACGCTGGGAGGAGCAGTACGGGCCGCGCACCCCCATGGCGCAGGCCGCGCCCGCCTCCTGCGTCACCTGCGGCTTCCTGGTGCCGGTCGCCGGTTCGCTGCGCCGCTCGTTCGGCGTGTGCGGCAACGAGTTCTCCCCGGCGGACGGCCATGTGGTGGCCCTGGACTACGGCTGCGGCGCCCACTCCGAGGCGGCCCGGGTCCCCACCCCGCCGCCCCCGCCGCAGCCGGTGATCGACCACGTGAGCCCCGACCCGCTGTAACGCGCGGGCCGGTTCAGCCGGCGGCGGGCCCGTCCGCCGCCGGCCACCCGGCGGGCGCCGGGTCCTCGCCCGCCGCCGCGAGATCGCGCTTGCCGCGCAGCACGCACAGCTCGTTCCCCTCCGGGTCGGCCAGCACCCGCCAGCCGGTACCGTCCGGGTTCCGCCGGTCGGCGACCTCGGTGGCGCCCAGGGCCAGCAGCCGCTCCGTCTCCTCCTCCCGGGAGGTCTCCGGGCGCAGACACAGATGCAGCCGGTTCTTGACGGTCTTGGGCTCCGGCACCTGGTTGAAGTGCAGGACCGGACCCTGGGGGAGCAGCACCCGCACCTCCGGATCGCCCGGCCGGTCCCGCGGGTGCAGTGGCTGCCCGGTGACCTCGCTCCAGAAGCGGGCCAGGGCGTGGGCGTCGGCGCAGTCGACCGCGATGTTGACGATGTGGGATGTCATGCCCCCATCCTCGGACGGGGCCCGGGCCGGTGACCACGGGTTTACCCGCTGCGCCCCGGACTGGGCCCCGGCGTGTCGGCGCTGCCCGGTACTGTCACCCCCGTGACCAACCACGAGGACCCGTTCGAGACCGAGCGGCTGCGGCGCGCCGTACTGAGTGCCTGGAGTACGTCCCCGGCGCGGTTCCGGGAGGACGCCAACGCCGAGGAGGACCTGGCCCGGGGCGGCTACCGCGACCGGGTGGTGGTCGAGCTGGCCCAGAACGCCGCCGACGCCGCCGCCCGTTCCGGCGGGCCCGGCCGGCTGCGGCTCGCCCTGCGGGACGGCGTGCTGGTCGCCGCCAACACCGGCGACCCGCTGGACGCCGCCGGGGTGGCCTCGCTGTCCACTCTGCGCGCCTCCGCCAAGCGGGAGAGCGGCAGCGCCGCCACCGTGGGCCGGTTCGGCGTCGGGTTCGCCGCCGTGCTGGCGGTGAGCGACGCCCCCGCCATCGTGAGCGGCACCGGCGGGGTGCGCTGGTCGCTCGCCGACGCCACCGCGCTCGCCGGGGAGACCGCGGCCGACCACCCCGAGCTGACCGCCGAACTGGAGCAGCGGGCCGGCGGCCGGCACGCCGTGCCGCTGCTGCGGCTGCCCTTCCCGCTGCCCGCCGGCGACCCCCTCGCGCGGCTGCCCGAGGGGTACGACACCGCCGTGGTGCTGCCGCTGCGCGACGCCGCCGCCGAGGACCTAGTCACCCGGCTGCTCGACGCCGTGGACGACACGCTGCTGCTGGCGCTGCCCGCCCTCACCGAGGTGACGGTCGAGACGCCCGGCGGCACCCGTACTCTCCGCCACCGCCTGTTCGGCCCGTACACCCAGATCACCGAGGAGCCGGGACCGGCCGGGTCCGCCGTGCGTTCCACCCGCTGGCGGGTGGCCACCGCCGAGGGCGAGGCCGCCCCCGAACTCCTCGCCGACCGGCCCCTGGAGGAACGGCACCGGCCGCGCTGGGCGGTCACCTGGGCCGTGCCGGTGGACGCCGAGGGCGCCCCGGTGCCCCCGGCCAGCCCGCCGGTGCTGCACGCGCCGACCCCCACCGACGAGACGCTGGGGCTGCCCGCGCTGCTCATCGCCACCTTCCCGCTCGAACCCACCCGCCGCCATGTCGCGCCGGGGCCGCTGACCGACCATCTGCTGCACCGCGCCGCCGACCTGTACGCCACCCTGCTGGCGGACTGGCGCCCGGTCACCCCCGGCATCCTCGATCTCGTCCCCGGCCCGCTGGCCCGCGGCGAGCTGGACGGCGCGCTGCGCGAACTGCTGCTGGAGCGGCTGCCGTCCACCGCGTTCTTGCCGACGGCCGCCGGTGGCGCGGAGGACGAGGATGCCCCGCAGGCGCTCCGTCCCGAGCAGGCCGAGCTGCTGGAGCGGGCGGGCGCGGACACGGTGGCCGTCCTCGCCGAACTGTTCCCCACCCTGCTGCCGGCCGGTCTCGAACGCCGGGCCGAGCTGCGCATCCTGGAGGTGAGCCGGGTCCCGCTGGGCGAGATGATCGACCGGCTGGCCGGGGTGGAGCGCCCGCCGTCGTGGTGGTGGCGGCTGTACGACTCGCTGTCCGGCGTGGACCCCGAGCTGCTGTCCGGGCTGCCGGTGCCGCTGGCGGACGGCCGCACCACGATGGGCCCGCGCCGCGTCCTGCTGCCGGTGCCGGGCACGGAGGCGGCCGGGCTCGGCCGCCTCGGCCTGCGCATCACCCACCCGGACGCGGCGCATCCGCTGCTGGAGAAGCTCGGCGCCAACCCGGCCACGCCGCGCGCCGTGCTGGCCACCCCGCAGGTGCGCGGCGCGGTCGCCGACTCCTTCGACCAGGAGGTGTGGCACGACGACGCGCTCAGCCCCGTCGAGCTGGCCGACCTGGTGCTGTCCCTGGTGCGCGACGCGGAGCTGGCGCCCGGCGAGGAGCCGTGGCTGGCGGCGCTGGCGCTGCGTGACGAGCACGACGCCCCGGCCCCGGCGGGCGAGCTGGTGTACCCGGGCAGTGTGTTCGCGCAGCTGATCCGGCCGGGCGAACTGGCCGCCTGCCACCCCGAGCTGGTCGCGCGCTGGGGCGAGCAGCCGCTGACGGCGGTCGGCGTCCAGGCGGACCTGGTGCTGGTGCGGGCCACCGATGTGGTGCTCGACCCGGACGAACTGGATCCGCGCGACACCGACTACCCCGAGCCGGACGACGTGGGGGTGCTGGACGCGATCGACGTGTGGTGCGAGGACGTCCTGGACGGGCTGCCGCCCACCGATCTGCCGCCGGTCGCCCTGGAGCTGACCGGGGTCCGCGACCTGGAGCTGATCGACGAGGAGCGCTGGCCGCAGGCGCTGTCGCTGCTGGCCCGGCAGCCGTGGCGGCAGGCGCTGACCGCGCCCGTGCAGATCCGGATGCCGGACGGCACCGTCACCACCGCCCGCCCGTACACCGCCTGGTGGCTGCGCGGCGCCCCGGTGCTGGAGGGCCGTCGCCCGGCGGGCCTGCGGGCGGCCGACGCCGACCCGCTGCTGGCCGGCCTCTACGAGGAGGCGCGGGTCGCGGACGTCGACGAGGAGGTGCTGCGGGCGCTCGGGGTGCGCACCACGGCGCGGGCACTGCTCGCCGAGCCGGGCGGGGCAGCCGAACTGCTGGCCCGGCTCGCCGACCCGGAACGCGAGGTGACGGCCGCCCGGCTGGTGCGGCTCTACGCCCTGCTGGCGGAGCTGGATCCGGACGAGGTGACCCTGCCTGACGCGCTGCGCGCGGTGGTGGACGGTACCCCCCGGGTGGTGCCCGCCGAGTCCGCGGCGGTCGCGGACGCGCCCGATCTGCTGCCGCTCGCGGCGGGGCGCGCGCTGCTGCCGGTCCCGCCGGACGGGGCCGCCGCGCTGGCGGCCGTGCTGGACGTGCCCGCGTTGAGCGCGGTGCTGACCGCCGCCGTACCGGAGGGCGGCGCCGAGCGGGAGGTCCCGGACGTGGCGCGATCGCTGCTGGGGCCCGGGACACCGCGCACCTACGTGGAACACAATGAACTGGTGATCGACGGCACGGACGTGACGTGGCGCTACCCGGCCGGGGACGGGGACGGGGCGGACGCCCGCGTCCACGCGGCCACGGTCGAGGGCCTGGCGGCGGGGCTCGCCTGGGCCACCGGCCAGTGGCAGCGCCGCTTTGAACTGGCGGCCCTGCTGGAGGATCCGTCCCGTTCCGAGGAATTGGCAACCGCGAGGTGGTTCGACTGATGCGCCGCTGGATGACCCGTACCCCCCGCACCGTGCTGGCCGCGTCCACGGCCGCGCTGCTGACGCTGGGCGCCTGCTCGTCGGCGACCGCGACCGAGGACCGCCGCACGGCGACGCCGGACGCGACGCCCGGGGCGGAGGCGGAGGCGGAGCCGCGGGCCGCGTTCTGGACGCCCGAGCCGGGCACCGACTGGCAGTGGCAGCTGATCGGCACCGTGGACACCTCGGTGGACGTCCCGGTGTACGACATCGACGGGTTCGACAACTCCGCCTCGGTCGTCTCCGGGCTGCACGCGCAGGGCCGCAAGGTGATCTGCTACATCAGCGTCGGTTCCTTCGAGGACTGGCGCCCGGACGCCGGGGACTTCCCTGCGGAGGTGCTGGGCGCGCCGCTGGATGAGTGGGAGGGCGAGCAGTGGCTGGACATCCGCGCCCTGGACGTCCTGGAGCCGCTGATGGCGGCCCGCTTCGACATGTGCGCGGAGAAGGGCTTCGACGCGATCGAGCCGGACAACATGGACGGCTACATCAATGACTCCGGCTTCCCGCTGACCAAGGACGACCAGCTCGCCTACAACCGGATGATCGCGGACCTGGCGCACGAGCGGGGCCTGTCGGTCGGCCTGAAGAACGGGGTGGACCAGGTCACGGAGCTGGTCGACGTCTTCGACTTCACGGTCAACGAGGAGTGCGCGTACTACAACGAGTGCCACAAGGTCGCCCCGTTCATCGAGGCGGGCAAGGCGGTCTTCCACGTCGAGTACGAGATGACGACGGACGAGTTCTGCCCGGTCACCCAGCCGCTGAACTTCAGCTCGATGCTGAAGAACTGGGACCTGGACGCCTGGCGCGAGACCTGCTGAACCGGACGCCCGCCGCCCCCGGGGCCCCGCCGTTCCCTCCGGCTCACAGGCTCATGCCATGTCCGGGCCCGAACTGGCTTCCACCGGGGAGACCGTCTCCCCCTTCGGGCCGGCCGGACTCAAGCCCGCACTGGTGACGGGCCGCGCCCCGGCCGAACCGGTCCGGCTGCCCTGGCACCACTGAGGCCGGTACGCGACGGGCCCCCACCGGTGGGTACCGGCGGGGGCCCGGGGCGCGGGGGCGGGGTCAGGCCGGCTGTCCGGTCCGCTCCCGCTGTTCCTCCCGTACCGACTTGGGCAGGTCGGGGACCTTCTTCGGGGCGATCCTCGCCGCGATCTCCATGATGACGCCCGCCGCCACGGCCATGCCGATGGCCGTCAGCGGCATTTGCGTGCCCACGAGTTCGAGTTCGAAGAAGTCCTGGGTGAAGGGGATGCTGATCGCCAGCACGAAGCCGGTGAACATCGTCGCGATCAGGCCGACCCGCCACCAGGACAGCGGGCGGGCGATGATCGTCAGGACCCACAGGGCGATCAGGAACAGCGTCAGGGTCGCCGCCGTCGTCTCCGCCTCGCGGGTGGCCTCCGTCGCGCCGTAGTGCGCCCGCGCCAGCAGATACGTGGTGAAGGTGGCCGCGCCCGCCAGGAGGCCGAACGGGATGGCCAGTCGCAGCACCCTGCGGACGAAGTACGGGCGCGCGCGCTCCTTGTTCGGGGCGAGCGCCAGGAAGAACGCCGGGGTGCCGATCGTCAGCGCCGACAGCAGCGTGGAGTGGCGCGGCAGGAACGGGTACGGCACCTGGGTGGCGATCACGGCGAAGGCCAGGAACACCGAGTAGACGGTCTTGGTGAGGAAGAGGTTGGCGACCCGCTCGATGTTGCCGATCACCCGGCGGCCCTCGGCCACCACGTCCGGCAGCGTCGCGAAGCTGTTGTTCAGCAGCACGATCTGTGCCACCGCCCGGGTGGCCTCCGAGCCGGAGCCCATCGAGACGCCGATGTCCGCGTCCTTCAGGGCCAGGACGTCGTTGACGCCGTCGCCCGTCATGGCCACGTTGTGGCCCTTGGACTGGAGCGCGCCGACCATCTCCCGCTTCTGCTGCGGGGAGACCCGGCCGAAGACCGCGCCGTCCTCGACGGCCTCGGCCATCCGCTGCTGGTCCTGCGGCAGTTCGCGGGCGTCCACCGGGGACTCGGCGCCGCGCAGGCCGAGCTTGCCGGCCACCGCGCCCACCGACACCGCGTTGTCGCCGGAGATGACCTTGGCGTCCACGCCCTGCTCGGCGAAGTACCGCAGGGTGTCGGGCGCCTCGGGGCGCAGCCGCTGCTCCAGGATGACCAGCGCGGCCGGGGTCAGCGCCTCCGGCGCCGCCGAGGAACGCACGGTCTCCAGCGGGCCGTCCGCGCGGGCCAGCAGCAGGACCCGCAGGCCCTGGGTGTTCAGCTCGTCGACGGCGCCCAGCTGGGCGTGGCCCGGGGGCAGCAGCACGTCGGGGGCGCCCAGCAGCCAGGTGCGGCGGGTGCCGTCCGGCTCGGTCAGCTCCGCGCCGCTGTACTTGCGGGCGGAGGAGAACGGCAGCGTCTCGCCGTGCCGCCAGCCCTCGGCGCTGTCGGCCGGGTAGGCGTCGATGATGGCGGCCAGGCTGGCGTTGGGCCGTGGATCGCTGGAGCCGAGCGCGGCGAGGACCTGCCGGACGTACGGTTCGCGGGACCCGCTGTCCAGGACGCGCAGGTCGGTGACGTCCATGCCGCCCTCGGTGAGGGTGCCGGTCTTGTCCAGGCAGACGACGTCCACCCGGGCCAGGCCCTCGATCGCGGGCAGCTCCTGCACCAGGCACTGCTTGCGGCCGAGCCGGATCACACCGATCGCGAAGGCGACGGAGGTGATCAGCACCAGGCCCTCGGGGACCATCACGACGATGCCGGCGACGGTGCGGCGGATGGCCTCGAAGGTGTCGGCGCGCTGCACCAGCAGCTGGCTGAGGACAAGACCGATGGAGGCCGGGATCATCAGCGCGATGCAGAACTTGAGGATCTTGGCGATGCCGTTGCGCAGTTCGGAGTTGACCAGCGTGAAGCGGGACGCCTCCTCGGCGAGCTGCGCCGCGTACGCCTGCCGCCCGACCTTGGTGGCGGTGAAGGCGCCGCCGCCGGCCACCACGAAGCTGCCGGACATGACGGTGTCGCCCGGCTGCTTGACCACCGGGTCGGCCTCGCCGGTCAGCAGGGACTCGTCGATCTCCAGGCCGTCGGACTCGGTGACCACACCGTCGACCACGACCTTGTCGCCGGGGCCGAGTTCGATGAGGTCGCCCAGCACGATGTCGCCGGTGGCCACTTCGTGGGCCTGCCCGTCGCGCCGCACGGTGGGCCTGGACTCGCCGATGACGGCGAGGCTGTCGAGTGTCTTCTTGGCGCGCAGTTCCTGGATGATGCCGATCAGCGCGTTGAAGAGGACGACGAACCCGAACAGGCCGTCCTTGAGCGGGCCGACCACCAGGATGACGGCGAACAGCACGCCCATGATGGCGTTGAAGAGAGTGAATACATTGCCGCGGATGATTTCGCCGACGGATCGTGACGCCCGTACCGGTACGTCGTTGACCTCGCCGCGCGCGACCCGCTCGGCGACCTCGGCGGCGGTGAGGCCGGTGTGCCGGCCGTCGCCCCCGTTCGCGCCCCCCGGCTGCTCCTCCGCGATACGCGTGACGGGAGTACGGCCCCCGCCTGACCCTTGACTCATGGCTTCCGTCCCTTAAGGGGCGGGCTGCTCACTGGGCCCGCCGTCGGCGGACGGTCCGTGCGCGTCCCGGCCGCTGTTCCGGGCAGCGTACAGGGCGGCCTCGCGCCGCCGTACGATCCACAGACCCAGCAGTCCGAGACCGGCTCCGGCCAGGCAGGTCCACAGCCACCACGTGTGGCCGTGGTCGCTGAACCAGCTGTAGAAGGGGAGCTGGACCACGAAGAGGGCACTCCAGATGAGGGTGCCGACCGCGACGGTCGCCACCACGTTGCCCTCCAACGGCTCGGGTGCCACCCGTTTGCCGTCGGTCCAGTTGCCCAGCCGCATGCCGCTGCCTTTCCCGTCCGATCCCCGTCCCCGAGGTAGCGCTTCTCAGCGTAACCGGGGCCGGTGGCGGCCCGGGATGAGGAGCCCCGCTAGGAACCGTGCGGTGGACCCCAGGCGGCGAGTGCGGCGGAGCGCTGGACGGCCTCCCGCAGCCGTTCGTCGAAGTCCTCGCGCGCCAGCAGGCGCAGCACGTAGTCCTGGAGCGGCAGTCCGCGGCGGGCGGCGTGCGCGGTGAGCTGGGACAGCAGGACGTCCGGTATGCGGAGGGTGAGGACGGAGGAGGGGGCTCCGGGCGCGGGGGTGGGGGAGGTCATGGGGATACGGTCCCGGCCCCCCGGGGGCGCGCAAGAGTTTTCGGAGTGCGCTCACTCGAAAGGGTGATCTTGGGGGGTATTCCGGGTGCGGAACGGCGTGCCGTGGGCGTATATTTCGTTAGGCAAGCTAATGAGCTATGGTGGTGTACATGCCCAACGTGACGCCGGCCGCCCACGCCGACGATGCCGAGACGGTCAACACCCTCCGCATCGCCGTGCTCCGGCTCTCCCGCCGCCTGCGCCATCTGCGGGTGGACCGTACGCTCAGCCTCGCCGAGATGTCCGCCCTGGGCACCCTCGCCCGCTGCGGGGCCATGACCCCGGGCGAGCTGGCCCGCAAGGAACACGTCCAGCCGCCGTCCATGACCCGCATCATCGCCCTGCTCGTGGACCGCGGACTGGTCCGCCTGGAGCCGCACCCCGAGGACCGGCGGCAGAAGCTCGTCGCCGCCACCGACGAAGCCGAGGCGGTGCTGGAAGCGAGCCGCGGCCAGCGCAACGCCTGGCTGACCCAGCTCGCCGACGAGCTGGACGAAGAGGAATGGGCCGCCCTGCGCGAGGCGGCCCCCGTCCTGCACAAACTCGCGCACCTGTGACCACCCGGCCCCGTACTCCGGTACGGGGCCTCCGCACTGACCGCACCATGCGCTGTACCGCACAAAGGAGTGTTCTCTTGAGTTCGGGACCCGGAGCAGACTCCGCACCCGCACCGACCGATCACCACGACGCACCCCTCACCACCTTCAGCTCCCTCGCCGTCCGCAACTACCGGCTGTTCTTCATCGGGGGCTCGATATCGAACATCGGCACCTGGATGCAGCGCATCGCCCAGGACTGGCTGGTACACGAGCTGACCGGGTCCGCCACCGCCGTCGGGATCACCACGGCGCTCCAGTTCCTGCCGATGCTGATGTTCGGCCTCTACGGGGGCGTCCTCGCCGACCGCTTCGACAAGCGCCGGCTGCTCTTCATCACCCAGGCGTCCCTCGGGATCACCGGCCTGCTGCTCGGCCTGCTCACCATCAGCGGCCACGTGAACGTCTACCACGTGTACGCGCTCGCCTTCGTCGTCGGCCTCGTCACCGTGGTCGACAACCCCACCCGGCAGACCTTCGTGGCCGACATGGTCGGGCCCCGGCTGCTGCCCAACGCCGTCTCCCTGAACTCCGCCAACTTCCACTCCGCCCGGCTGATCGGCCCCGCCGTCGCCGGTGTGCTCATCACGGCGGTCGGCGGCGGCTGGGCCTTCATCGTCAACGGGCTCTCCTTCTCCGCGCCCATCGTCGGCCTGCTGCTCATGCGCAGCGGCGAACTGTCCCGGCCCCGGCGCGCCGCCCGCAAGAAGGGGCAGCTGCGGGAGGGACTGCGCTACGTGGGCAGCCGCCCCGACCTGCTGTGGCCGATCGTGCTGGTCGGCTTCATCGGCACCTTCGGGTTCAACTTCCCGGTGTGGGCCATCGCCTTCACCGACGGCGTCTTCGACGCCGGGGCGGGCAGCTACGGCCTGCTGAACTCGCTGATGGGCGGCGGCTCGGTGGCCGGGGCGCTGCTGGCCGCGCGGCGCGGCAGCCGGCGGATGCGCTTCACCTTCGCCGCGGCGGCGCTGTTCTCCGCCGTGCTCATGGTGGCCTCGGCCGCGCCGTTCTTCTGGGTGTACGCCCTGCTCATGGTGCCGCTGGGGCTGACGGCGATGACCTTCCAGGTCACCGCGAACGCCGGTATCCAGCTGGCCAGCGACCCCGAGATGCGGGGCCGGGTGATCAGCCTCTTCATGATGGTCTTCATGGGCGGCACCCCGATCGGCGCCCCGGTGGTCGGCTGGGTCACCGACCACTTCGGCCCCCGGGTCGGGATGCTCTCCGGCGGCGCGGTCTGCCTGCTGGCCACGGCGGCGCTCGCCATGGTGCTCGCCCGGATCGGCGGCCTGCGGCTGCGCATCGACCTGCGGGCCGGCCGCCGCGCGGTGGCCCTGGTGCCGCGCGACCCGCAGCCGCTCACCACGACCGCCTGAGCCGGTTCCGCGTCCGCCCGGTCAGACC
>NZ_JBHWJL010000010.1:0-41284 GCF_042731495.1 Streptomyces sp. NPDC059853 | reverse complement strand
CGGCGTCGTCCGCGGCCGGCTGGAACGGTCAACAAGACCCACCTCGCCCTCGGCCCGCCAGCGGCGGACCCACTTGTGGGCCGTGGGCCGCGATATGCCCATCTCAGCTGCCACGTGCGCAACGGGACGACCCGCCCGGACACGCTCGACGAGGATCCGCCTGCCATGAACAGTCAGCCGGGCATTACGGTGAGACATGAAGACCTCCGTGCGGTGAAGACTCGACACCTCCACCACACCGGAGGTCTTCGCCTTGATCAACCCCTGACCACTGTGACCACTGTCAACAACGCTCGTGGTCAATACACCTAGGCGGCCGCATCGGTGAGCTTTCCGTCCCGCTCCGGGAGCAGTTCGGGCATCCCCTCCACCAACACCACGACGCCGACCACCTCACCGGCCCCGGAACGGCCGACCCACACCGGGTAGGTACCGTCCCCGGTCGTCGCGAAGGACCTGAGCTCGCCGCCGGAAGCCTCGTCCCAGGTGCGCTGCATGAACATGGAACCGTCGTCGATGCCCTCGTACCCCTCCAGGTCCGGCTCCCCCCGGATCAGCCCTCGCTCGTAGAGCGCGATGAGCGGCTCCCAGGCCCCGGCGTCGGCGAAGCAGCCGGTGGCGCCGTCGGTGTCGAAGCCGGCTATCTGGTTCTCGATGAACAGCCGGGGATCGTCGTCCGGGCCGAGAGCCATTTCCCAGGTCGCCGCGGGGGTCTCGCTGACGAGCACACGGACGGCCGTGGGTTGGGTGGTGGCGACCTCGGCGTCCCGCCACTCGCAGTAGTAGCTGAAGCGGACCCGTGCCTCGTCGAGTACGTACTCCCCGGGCGGGACGGGGACCGTGATGCTCGGGCCGTTCCCGTGGTCGGTGTCCGGGCCGGAGACGGCCAGCAGCCCGCTGGGTACGCGAAGGCTGCCGACCCGGCGCGGCTCCACGACGGTCATCTCGGGGTGGTACCCGTCGGTCACACGCACCCCGGGCCGGAACAACTCGCTGATCGGCCCGGGCTGCGCGGGGC
Source organism: Streptomyces sp. NPDC059853 (assembly GCF_042731495.1). Taxonomy (NCBI): domain Bacteria; kingdom Bacillati; phylum Actinomycetota; class Actinomycetes; order Kitasatosporales; family Streptomycetaceae; genus Streptomyces; species Streptomyces sp. NPDC059853. The sequence continues at coordinate 40,266 of NZ_JBHWJL010000010.1, read as the reverse complement.
GCGGCGGGCGCCAGCAGGTGGCGGGGGCGTCTGCGTCACCTGGCTCGGCTGTCTCGGTCACCTGCGCCGTCACGAAGGCCTGCGGCTCATTGAGCCCGTGCATCTGGGCCGAGAGCAGAGGCCACTGCCCGAAGGCGGGGCGGGCCATCCAGCGTTCGTCTTCCAGGAGTGGGGGCGAGGTGAGGTGGGAGCCCCCGTCTTGCCCTTGCCGTTCCTCCGTTTGTCGGCCCCTCCCGTCCGGGAGGAGGTCCATGGTGATGCGGGGGCATGCCTTGTCGAACTCCGCCATCTTTGGGCTCGTGTAGTGCCAGGCGACGGAGTACCGGCGCAGCAGCCGCGACGGGTCGTCCAGCAGCCGCATGTCCAGTTCGTAGGTGCGGCGGCCCTGGGCGTCATAGACCCACAGCCCGACGTAGTGGTCCCGCCAGGAGACGAGCCGGACTTCCAACGGAGCCTTCCGGCCCGGCTCCCGGTACACCACCACGTAGGGAAGCTTGGCGGCATCCCGCTCCTGGGCCTGTTCGGCGGATATCGGCCGCCAGGGCGCACAAGCCTCCAGGTCCCACGCCTGCGCGTACCCCACTTCGACGACCATGGCCGCTCCCCTTCCTGCAACCTGCCTTGGTTCTGAACTGAGTTGCAAGGTATCCGCTGCCTGTGACAACGGCCCTGCCGGCCGGCTCCGGCGCCCAGAGGGTCGTTGTCTGTGATCCGGTCCATGACCCGCTCAGCGAGTGGCTTGCCCGCGTGATCCGATGAGCCGCCAACACCACTCTGTCACGGACAGTTCATGCGCGCAGGGCGCTCGGTGACTCCCGAACTCATCGAAATTGATCAAAGGACAGGGTGACGCGGTGACTTGGGAAACCGTCGAGAGGCGACTCCCGTTCTCGTGTACAGAGCCACGCCGCTGTTGATGACCGCAAACCGCTCTCGTTCGACGCGTGATCCGGGCATGCCCCAGACGCCGCGGGAGATGTCGTGGAGCTGCTGGTCGGACAGCCCGTCGCTCCAACGGATCTGCGAGCACTGGAGGGAATCGCTGTTCGGCTCGACGTCCTTCTTCTTGCCGAGGGCGATCTGAATCATCGCGCCTCCCTGCGAGGCCGTCTCGGTGGTGGCAGGCGTGCTCTGACCTGAGGTGCCCTGATCGAGGGAGGTTTGAACGACTGCCTGTCTCGCTCAACCGGAAGTATCAATGGCGCGCTGCTGTGCTATTCAAGCGCCGTGATGGCTTCCAAGTTCTTCAGCAGACCCTTCGAGGCAGTGCTGTGCGACCTCGACAACGTGATCCGCTTCTATGACACGACGGAACTGGCGAGCCTGGAGCGCGGCGCCGGGCTGGCGGAGGGGACCACCGAGAGAGTGGCGTTCGCGCCGGAGACAGACCTCCCACTGCTCCTCGGCGAGATCACCAAGGAGCAGTGGGTGGAGTCCATTGTGGTGGGCCTCGCTGGTCAGATGCCCGAGGCCCAGGCGCGCGGGCTGGGGATGGCGCTCGCCAACGCGCCGTTCCGTGCCGATGGTGTCGTGGTCGACATGCTTGTTCAGGCGCGGAAGCACGTGCCGTTGGTGCTGGTGACCAATGCGACCGTGGAACTGGAGGACGACCTGGTGTCGCTGGGGCTCGCAGATTTCGCCGATCATGTCATCAGTAGTGCTCGGGTGGGGGTGGCCAAGCCGGACCAGAAGATCTATGAGATCGCGGCTGGCCAGGCGGAGGTTGCCCTGGACCGGTGTCTGTTTGTGGACGACCGGCTTGAGAATGTGGAAGCCGCGGTCGGGCTCGGGATGACGGGTGTGCATTATCGCGAGTCGGCTGACTTGCGTGAGGCGCTGGCCGTCCTGCTGGACCGTTGAAACGCAGGAGGCTGGGCAGCACCTCCCGGGCGGCGGCCTCCAGCGCCGCCTGACCACACCTCCCTGTTGCGGTGCCCCGAGCGCGGCCTGCTGCAGGCCGGCACCGGACTCGCCTCGCCGTCCTGGCACCGCAGCCCACCCGTGCCCGGGCTGCGGCGGTGTCCGTGCAGGCCTCACACCGATCGCGGTGGGGGTCCCAGCGCCCGTGGCCGGTGTCGGCCGGGAAAACCCGGACCATCCCGTGCGGCACGGCGCCGGCAGGGCAGGGGCTTCATGCGAGCGGAACATGTGTCCGGGTGTTCTGTTTCTCGCTGATTGGTGTGTGAGCCGGCTGCCTTGGGCCAAAAGCTCGGGTGGACCAAACCCATCCGCGGTCGGGTCCATCGCACTCTGGGCACAACCGCCATTCGCGTGCGTGATCTTCCTCCCCAGCTATGTCGACCGGATCCGATGGCCGCCCACACACCTGCCCGGACAGCGCCGTCAACCCGGCTTCTGCTCCGCCAACTCCCAGTCGACATCCCAGATATGGACGTTCCCGTCGTGACCCGCCGCCAGGACGTGCTGCCAGTCCGCGGTCATGTGCACGGCATTCACGTCGCACCGGTGACCTTCCAGCCGCCCCACGTTCTTGCCCGACGCCACGTCCCACAGATGTAGAACGTGGTCCGAACCGGCGGTGAGGATGAAGCCGCCGACGGGTACGGAGTGCACCGCGCGCAGGGCTGTGTTCGTGCCGCCCGTGCCAAGGCGGTGGAGGAACCGGCCGGTGGGCAGGTGCCGTACACGTACGCCGCCCCACCGATCGTCAAGCCACGTGGCCGTGATCAGGTGTCCGTCGGAGGTGAGGCACATGGAGGTGGGCCCGCCGCTGGAATAGGTCTCCGGCACCCGCACGCAGCGGCCGCTGCTCAGATCCCACATGCGGACGCCCCCGTCCAGCAGACCGGCGGACAGGGCGTGGCGGCCGTCGGGTGTCGCGCATACCGTGTTGACCGGGCCGTGGTGTCCGGTCATCGTGTGGAGGGGGGTGCCGGTGTGGATGTCCCAAACCCGTACTGTGCTGTCCCTGCCTCCGGTCACGGCGTGGCGGCCGTCCGGTGTCACGCTGACCGCCTGCACCGCGTTGGAGTGTCCGGTCAAGGTGGCGTCCGCGTTCAGGTCCGCCGGGCCGTGGGTGAATGCGGTAAGGTCCCACACCCGTGCGGTGTGGTCCAGGCCCGCGGTCACGACTCGGCGGCCGTCGGGTGTCAAGCACAGCGCCAGTACGGGTGCGGTGTGCCCGGCGAGCCGTCCCACGCGGCGGGCGGCGGCCAGGTCCCAGACCCACACGGAGCCGTCTGTGTGGCCGCCGGTGAGGGCAAGCCGCCCGTCAGGGGTGGTGCGTACATCGCTGATGACATGGTCGCCCGTTTCGAGGCGGCGGCTGAGCCAAGCGGCGCGGAATCCGATCGGCCGAGTGGTGGAAGCCATCTCCCGCCACGCGGCCATGGCCTCCGGTGATCGCTCGTGGCCGGGCAGCGAGCGGGCCTCGCGCAGCAGGCCCAGCGCGGCGGTGGTGTTCCCGTCGTCACGTTCACGCACGGCCCGCTCGACAAGTTCCGTACCGCGCGTGTCGGCATCGAACAGGGTGTCGATCTCGCGGGGTCGGCAGATCTGGAGCGGGGAGGGGGCCGGGCGCCGGCTCAGGTCCCGCACGACGACCTCTCCGACCCCTGACTGGAAAAAGTAGCGGCCGTCCGGGGTGAGTCCGCAGTACGTGCCGAGGGTGTTCACCCGGTCGTACGTGTGCAGACAGCGCCCGCTGACGAGGTCCCACACCCGGGCCGGGCCGCCCAGTTCGACGGTGAGTGCCCGGCCCGCAGCGAACCCGACCACATTGACGACTCCGGTGTGCCCGGTCAACACCCGCACACAGGTGCCGGTGCCGAGGTCCCACAGCCGCGCCGACTGCGCGCCGTCCCCGGTCAGCGCCAGCCGCCCGTAGGCGCTGACGGCGAGCGCGCTCACCTTCGCATTATGCCCTTCGAGCCGGTGCAGGCAGCGTCGCGTGCGGACGTCCCAGACCCGGACGTCGGGATCCTCCTCCCCGGCGGCGGTGACCGCGACCCGTCCGGCCCGGTCGGCGGCCATCAACTCCACCGGGGCGGTGTGACCGGACAACGTTCCGCTCCGCCGACCCCGCCGCCAGTCCCACACCACTACCGCGCCGTCCTCCTCGGCGACCAGCACCGTGTCCTCGCCGAGGAACAAGGGGCTTGAGGAGATCCCGCCCGAACGATGGATGATGTACGGCCGCAGCCGCCGCTCGTCGAGCCGCCAGATCCGCACCCGGCCGGGCGCCTCGCCGAACCGCTGCAAGGCCATGGCCCGCGCGTCCGGGGCGAGCGTGAGAAACGCGGTCGGGCCCCGCCGCTTCTTCGCACCCCGCTGGTCCCCGGTGTCCAGGTCCCACAGCCGTACCACGCGGTCCATCCCCGAACTCATGGCGTACCGCCCGTCGGAGGAGACCCGCACCATGTTGACCGGGGCGTGGCCGTGGAAGGTGCGCACGAGGTTACCGGTGGCCGTGTCGTGGAGGGTGAGCCGGCCGCCGTCGTGGCCGACGAGGAGCCGCTCGCCGTCCGGCAGCGTGGCCAGTACGGAGGCCATGGAACTGCCGGTGACGGGGATGGTGGTGGCGCTCGTGGTCTGTCCGCGTTCGGCGTCGACCAGCGCCATCAGGCGCCGTACCCGCTCGTTGTGCTCGGCGCGGGCGACGGCGGGGAGGCCGCGGCCTGCCTCCAGTGCCGATCGCAGTTCGCCGAGCACCTCCGTGGGGGTGGCCGCGCCCGCCCGCCAGTTCAACATGCCGAGGTTGTAGGACGCCTCGGGGTGGCGGGGGTCGGCGTCGAGGGCCTCGCTCAGCAGGCGCCGTACCTCGTCGTCGCCGCTGCCGAGGTCGCGCTGGGTGAGGGCCTGGTTGTTGAGTTCGGCGGCGCGCAGCCGGGCGGCGACGGGCTGCCGGTGGCCGTAGGGCCTGCCGGTCACCTGGTGGTGTACGGCGATCAGTTCGGCGGCGACATCCGTCATGGCGGCGGGACGGTCGGCGGGGTCGTGGGCGAGGCAGCGGGCGAGGAGCGCATGGAGCGCTTCGGGGAGCCGCACGGTCGTGAGGGCCTTGCCGGCTGCCTGGCCGTCGTACCAGGTCGTCTCGCCCAGGAGCAGTTCCAGGACGACGACCGCGAGACTCCATATGTCCGTGGCGGGGCCCGTCCGCTGTCCGGCGGCCTGTTCCGGTGAGCGGTAGAGGCGGGTGCCCCGGTGGCCGGGTCCGGCCTGGGAAAGGCCGAAGTCAGTTATTTTGACCTGCCGTTGGTCGCCCACGAGGATGTTGCCGGGTTTGACGTCCCGGTGGATCACCTCTCGCCCGTGGGCGTATGCCAGGCCCCAAGCGGTCTGTATCGCGATGTCGAGGATCCGTGAGACGTCCTGCGGTGGCGGCCGGTGATGGTCCAGGCTGCCCTTCTCGGCCCATTCGGCGAAGACGTGGGGGAAGCCGTCGATGGTGCGGACGTAGTAGCAGGCGCAGATGTTGGGGTGCAGTCCGAGGCCGGCCCAGGTGCGGGCCTCGCGGACGAAGGCGTCGCGGTCGGCGAGGAGGTGCGGGTGGGGGCTCTTGACGGCGACGGCGGTCTTCCAGCCGAGGTGGTGGGCCGGGTGGACGACGCCCATGCCGCCGGATCTGGGGGCCGCGGTGATTTCGTACGTGTTCAGGAGGCGGGTGCCGGGCGGCCAATGGGCCGGGCGGTCGGCGTGCGGGTCGTCGAGGGTCGACTCTCCGTCGTCGTATGAGGTCATCGCAGACTCCGCCGCGACTTCTTGAGCGCGATCGTGCAGGCCTGGGGCAGGAGGGAGGGGAGGAACACGTGTTCATCCGGTGGTTCCGGCCAGCGCGCGGGACCCGTGTCGAGGCCGAAGAGCACGGCGTAGGGGTATCCGGCCAGATGGAGTGCCGGGTTCTCCTCCCAGGGCGGTCTCCCGCGGGCATATTCGGCCATCCACAGGCCCAGGTCGCGCAGGATGCCCAATGTCAAGGCACGATCCCGCGCGAAGGGGCCGAGGCGGTCGGCGTCGAGTTCCTGGCGGAGCAGCCGGGCCAGTTCTCGCCATGCCCGCCGGTGGATCCGGCCGGCGATCCGGGCCCGCTCCTCGTCGCCGAGGACGATCCTCATCAGTCGGAGCTCCTCCTCCCTGACCGGCGGTACCCCCGGATGCCGGGAGACCTCAAGGCCCTTCTCCCCCAGGTATCCGCCGCCGAAGCTGAACCATATGTGCCCCGCTATGGCGAGTTCGGCGAGCTGGGCGGCCACCGCCCGGCCGTAGCGGTCGCTGCGTCTGTGGATCACCGGGTCCATCAGCGTGCCAACACGCAGCGGTGACAGATCGGCGGACACCGCGCGCAGCCCACGGCGCAGGCGGTACGGCAACGGCCACCATGCGAGCTGCGCCGCCACGATCTCGGCGCGCAGCCGTGCGTACGTCTGCGACGTCACAGCGCCTCCTTCAGCGCCCGCCCGAACTCCCGTGCCGACATGGCCCGTTCGGGTCGCGGGTCCTCGTCCGCCAGCACAGTGTCGATCAGCTTAGCCAGCCGGGGCGGCAGCCCGCTGGCCCTTTCCCGGATCGGTGCAGCAGGTTCACGCAGTACGACGGCGACCGGGTCGGTGCCGGGCGGGAAGTCGCGGGGCGTGGCGCGGGTGAGCAGCCAGTACAGGCAGGCGGCCGCAGCCCAGACGTCCACCGGCGGGGTGGCGTACTTGTAGTTGACGACCTGCGACCTCGGCATGAACTCGACGCCGCCGCCCAGCGCCCCGGTATCGGTGTAGCCGGACAGCCCAGCCCGTTCGTACGCCTTGGCGAGCCCGAAGTCAGCAATCTTCGCGGTGGACTGAGGTCCGGTCAGCAGGATATTGCGTGGGCTGAGGTCCCGGTGCACAAGAGGTTCCGCCGTGCCGGTGTGCATATGGTCGAGCCCTTCCAGGGCCTCCCCGATGATCCTGACGGCCTCCCCCGCATCCGTGGACCCTTCCCACTGCGCCAGGCTCCCGCCGTCGCAGTACTCGGAGGCCAGGAAAAACCGCTTGCCGTCGGCCCCGGCTCCCTTGAACCCGACGAGATGCGGATGGCTCAGGCCCCTGCAGGTCCGGATCTCCCGCAGAAACCCGTGCACCGACTCCGGCCGCACCCCGCGCAGCACCTTCAGCGCGACTTCGCCGCCGCTGTCCCTGTGCCGCGCGAGATACACCACTCCCTGGGCGCCGCGGCCGAGTTCACGTACGACGAGGTAGTCCCCGATCAGCCCGCCACTGACGAAGACGTGCACGGTCATGCCGCCGATGCGCACCTCGTCGCCATCGGCCAGGCGTACGGCCGAGTCGATCCGCGCGCCGTTGACGTACGTGCCGTTGCGGCTGCCGAGGTCGCGGACTGTGATGGCGGGCGGGTCGGCGGTGAAGACACAGTGGTGGCGGGAGACACGGCGGTCGTCGGCCGGTGCCCGGATTTCGCAGTCCGCGTCGCGGCCGGCCGTCAGTGCGGCCGGTGCGTCCAGGTCCCAGGCCCGCTGCGGTCCGCCGGCCGTCAGCCGGACGGTCTCAGCCCGCGTCGGCCACATAGAGGGGTGAGCCCAGCAGGACGTCGGTGCCGTGCAGCAGGCGTTTCGCGACGAACTCCACGGGCTGCGCGGGCCCGCGTATCGCGCCGACGGCTTCGCGTACGGCCCGCAGGAGGGTGTCGTTGGGTGCGGGTTCCGCACCGAACAGGGCGTCGAACCGGGGGTCCGGGACGAGTCCGTCGAGCAGGGAGGGCAGAAGGGATCTCGCAAGCGGTGGGACGGCCGTGTCGCCCGGCTCGGTGGCCTGCGCGTGTTTCGTGGAGCCGCCGAGCGCGACGACGGTCCGGCCCGTCTGCCCGCCGAACAGCACCATCGACTCGTCGCCGCTCCACCGCATGGACAGCCGCCCCCGGAAGTACGGTCCGGGAGCGTCGACCGTTCCGATCTTCCCTTCCTTGCCGAGCCGTTTCAGGACCTTCTCCAGCCGTTTGTGCGTGCTCTCGCCGGAAGCCGTCTCCGTGCGTCGGCTCCCCTTGACGATCTTCACGTCGAAGCCGACCTCGGTCGTGCGGGTGTCCGCCTTCGGACGGCTCGACTGGGCCAGCAGCATGTCCACCTTGGCCTCGCTGATGTACAAGTAGAACCGAGACTCCACCGGGCGACCTCCGTTCGGGCCGGGTTATCAGTATGGGGCGTTCGATCCCCAACGCGCAGCGTATGGGGGGTGTTTGCCGCATGGACCGGACTGTGGGGGCACTGGGACCAAGATCGTGAAAGTCCGGGGCGGCGAGGCGCCGTGCGGGCTCCGGATGGGCTTTCTGTTACTCCCCGCCAACGACGGCGAACCTCCCGCTCGACACGTTCCCCCGGTAATCGCCCAGCTTCCCCGGGTGATGTGCGTTCTTCGGTTACGCCATCAGAAATACCCTGTCCCGCGAGCTCATCCGGTTCAGCTCTTCTCTTTCGAGTAGCCCTGAAGGGTTTCCCGCGCATTGCCCAAATGGACGCACCATTCCAGGTAAGTGGAGACGCCGAACTCCAGGCGACCTGTGCGGGTCTCTCCCTGGTTCAGGGGCACGTTCCAGATGGCTCCACGATTCCGTTTTGTCATCTGGCGGCTGCGCTCTGCAGCGTACTCGTACACTGCCTGAGCATCAGCCTTCGAGTGCTGTAGCACCCGCCGCAGTTCCCTTTGCAGATCTGGCATGCGTGGTCGACAGATCCGCCGCAGGACCGAGGTGTCGACTCGCATACGCAGCGTTGCCTCGTGATCGATTTTGCTCGTCCACCGACGGATCGGCCCGCCCCGATATTGCGTGATCAACTCTTTCCGCGCTTGCGCCTTCATTACTCCACGAGAGAGCGGGGGCAGCCCCTGGCCCATCACTTCCCGCAGGGCCCGCTTAAGGAAGATTGTAGGTGTGGACCGACCCGGTCGAGAGTGGTTTCACTCGGTCGAGCCCCTCACGCGGGGACTGACCAATCGGGGACGCCGGCGTCGGTGACCGCGCCCACCCGGTCGGCCAGGAAGTAGCGCTCGGCCTGCCGTACTCGTTACCGCTCGTATTCATCTCGTGCGGGGATGGACACGCCGATAGAGGGCTTGGCCGAAAATAGTGGCGCTTTGTCGGTGATGACGGCTACTGGCCCCATGAGCGGATGCGGTCGGCGGCGGTGTGGATGGTGGCCTTGCGGGCCTGGACCTCGTGCTTCGTCTTTTTTCCCGTCGGTGCCGAATCTTGACCCACTCACCGAGAGAGCCATTGGAGATGGCGCGACGGTTCCTCCACCCCGCGATGGTGCACCTCAAGGTCGTGGTCCTCCGCAGGGGTGGTGTGTGGACGGCGGCTGCAGAGCTGTTCTCCGCCTCACCCGGGTGGCATCACGATGGTGACCGCCACACACTCTCATCGTCTCGCGATCATCAAGCCCCCGCCGCCGACCGCGAGGCCGCCGTGCGCCGACCATCTTCAGCACGTCACACGTGGGCGACCAGGACATAGCGTTCATCGTTCACCTCGCCGCCCCACAGGTCGGGGACTGCGGAGAGGGGTTCGATCCGCAGGTCCGTAACGAATGAGCGGACGGCCGAGGCCAGGTCTTTGGCACTGATTCCACCGTTCCACGGCAGTGATGCGGCGTCGGTCACATACGGCACACCGCTTTGGCCTGCCTCCCGCCACCGCCCCTCGACCAACACCAGCCGTCCTCCCGGGCGCAAGCGTGTCACCCACTCGAGCAGCGCAGCCTCTGGATCGGGCAGTGTCCATATCAGATGCCGGGACAGGACAACACCGAACCTTTGCGACCCCGTCGGGGGCATCATGGCGTCGCCCACCAGGAAACGGCCTTCCAGGCCGACCGTGCTGAACTTCGTACGCGCCTGGTCAATCATCCGGGGAGACAGGTCGACGCCCGTGACCTGGTGCCCGGCCTCGGCCAGCAGCAAGGACAGCGACCCCGTCCCGCAGCCGATGTCCAGAACATCGACCGGCTCCGCCGGCATACAGGAAAGCAGGAGCCGGGCCCACGCCGTCCGCGTGACGTCAGCCCGCAGCCCGTGGTCGGGTTCGTCGTCGAAGGCATCCGCGGCGGCATCCCAGTAGGCAGTGATCGAAGCAGTGTGCTCTGTCATGGCTCGATGCTCTCAGCAGCCACTGACACGCGCGGCGCCCGACAGTGTGGCCGGGTCTTGCCAACGTCCTTCACAGCAGGGACAAGCTGGGGCCGTTCCAGTCTCAGAGAGCGCCTGATGTGATGAGTTGAGTCGGGGTCATCCGCTCGGTGTCGGTGGGAGCAGCTGGGAGTGCTGGCGTCTCCGCCCATGGTGTGGGAGCGGCCATGGAGATTCGATCCGTGGACCGTAGGTCGCCAGTAGCCCCGGCAGGTCCCTGTCCGCGAAGGGGTGCACGTTGAAGCGGCGACCTGGGGACCTGTGTGCGGCGGTTCAAGCCGTGCAGAGGCCGGAAGGGACCTCGTCCACCTTGGCGGCCAGATCACGCTCGGTGTCGCTGGTGACCCGACCGACCGCCCTGAGAGCGACGGTGCGGTCGCTGCGGCTCCAGCCGCGTCTCGCGCTGGCCTGCTGCAGGTCGGACAAGCTGGTCGAGGCCGTCAGCCCGTCGACCCGTTCGGCTGGTGGCCAGTGGGTGTGAGGATCGGGGCGAGCGGGGTCGGCGCAGTCCCGGGATCAACGGTGGATGTGGCGCACCAGCTACGGGGAAAGCTGCGGGAGCCGAAGGGCTCCGACGTGATGTCGGCTGGCGGCGGGGTGCTGGGTTGTCAATTGCGGCGGATTCGCTGTCAGAGCTATGCGACCTGCCGCGCCCTTGATATCGAAAGCTACCCGGAGCCCGCAAACGACCAGCGAAAGGCCGAGCAGAATGGGCACTTTGACTCCTTACCGGTGCTCTTCTCGGGGCTCCGTGACGCGGGTGCACCCGTCGTCCTGGGGACCCTAGCCGTGCGTGACGATGAGGGGGCAGGGGTCTCAGTCCTGGGGTGTGCGCGGGCGGGTGGCGAACCAGGATGCGAGGGTGCCGGCGGTGCCGTAGGTCAGGAGCAGGCCGCCGTTGACGATGTCGCGCCGGTGTTCCAGGTCCTGGACGCGCTGTTGTTGCTCGTAGCTGCGGGTCGCCACGGCGACCGAGCCGTCCAGCACGGAGCATTCGGTGTCCCCGGGGCGCATCGGGCCCGGGTGTTCCTCTCCCCCGCGCACGTTCTCCCCGGGGCACACGACGGTGTCCGATGCCGTGAGAGCGCTTCCGATGTTCGTGGCTCCCCAGAGCGCCGGTATGAGGAAGAGGGCCAGGAGTACGGCTCGGTACGGCATGGGGCCTCCAGAGGGCGGGCCGGAACCCGGGCCACCCACGCGCGGGCCGGGGTCGGCTCACTGTATACAGGCGGGTGACAACCTCGCGGCTCGGTAGGTGGGTTGCTCCGAGGGGGCGGTGTGGCGGTCGGGGGTGGACGGTGCGTGCCGTTGAACGTTCCTGTCATCGTCCGCCGTAGAGGGCGCGGCACCAGTGCTGGAGGTCGGGGGCCGAGTCCAGGAGGAGGTCGCAGCCGGCCGTCAGGCCGGCCGGGTCGTGCGGGGGGTTCCCGGCGGGGGGCGACGATACGGAGGGCTGGCTCGGGTGCGGGTGCCGTCGCTCGGGGTCCGTTCGGGGTGCTGGGGCGGGCTGCGGGTCGGGAGCGGGTGGTGCAGGGCGCGGGGCGGGCGGGGAGACGGGGGTCAGGTTCTCCCGGGGCGCCGGCGGGGTCAGGTCCTCCACGGGGAAGGGCTCCGGGATGGCGTGCCCGGGCTCACTGTGACCGGGGGTGTGGCCCGGACCGAGGTGGGTGGGTGCGGCGACGCATCCTCCGCTCAGGAGCAGCGCGGCGGTGGTGGCGAGGGCGGTGGGCCTGGTCATGCCGGGGCCAACGACCGGGGCGGCGGAGGGTGTCGCTCGGGCCGGTCCGGTGTCTTGTGCCGGGCTGCCGTCGGGGCGAGTGCATGCGTCAGGAAGCCAGCCACGACGCGGGAGCGGTGGTCGGCGGGCGCGGGCCGGCCTCGGCGAGGTGTCGGGCGGCAGCATCGACAGGCCTGGCCACGGCAGGTGCCCCCGCGGACGGAGGCACGTCTGCCCGGGAGGCGTACTCTCTCGGACTCGCCGGGCGGCGTCAGGTCCAGTCGATCAGCCGCCGTACCCCGCTTGTGACGGCCCGGCGGATCCATCCGGACAGTCCTGTCGCTACGGCTCCATCGGCCCCCGCGACCGCTACGTCCGCCCGGGCCGATCCAGCACGGCACCCGGGACAGGATCGGGGCCAACGGCGTTCGCGCGCCCAGCGCTTCCTGCATGTCGGCATGCGCCGGTTCTCTCCCGGCTTCCCTGTTGCGCCGTCGTCCACCCGGGTGTGGTTCCCGGCGGACCGCCGGCTAGGGCCGGTGCAGTGCGGAGCGGCCGGCGAAGTGTGCCGTGGTGCCGAGTTCCTCCTCGATCCGGATCAGTTGGTTGTACTTCGCCGTGCGGTCGGAGCGGGAGAGCGAGCCGGTCTTGATCTGGCCGCAGCCGGTCGCCACCGCGAGATCCGCGATGGTGGTGTCCTCCGTCTCGCCGGAGCGGTGCGAGATCACCGCCGTCCAGCCCGCCCGGTGGGCGGTGGCCACCACGGTGAGCGCCTCGGTCAGGGTGCCGATCTGGTTCACCTTGACCAGGACGGAGTTGCCGACGCCGGTGCGGATGCCTTCGCGGAGCAGGGTCTCGTTGGTGCAGAACACGTCGTCGCCGGTGAGCTGGCAGCGGTCCCCGATGCGGGCGGTCAGCTCGCGCCAGCCGTCCAGGTCGTTCTCCGCCATGGGGTCCTCGATGGAGACGATGGGGTAGGCGTCGACGAGTCGGGCGAGGTAGTCGATGTGTTCGGCCGGGGTGCGGCGTACTCCTTCGCCCGTGTAGTCGTAGATCCCGTCGCGGTAGAACTCCGAAGAGGCCGGGTCCATGACCAGGCCGATGTCCGTACCGGGGCGGTAGCCGGTGTGTTGGATGGCGGTTGTCACGAAGTCGAGTGCTTCTTCGGCGGTGCGCAGCGAGGGGGCGAAGCCGCCTTCGTCGCCGACTCCGGTGGAGTGGCCGGCGGCCAGCAGGTCGCGGCGCAGGGTGTGGAAGATCTCGCTGCCCATGCGGACGGCCTCGGCGAAGGTGTCGGCACCCACCGGCGCGATCATGAACTCCTGGAAGTCCAGCGGGTTGTCGGCGTGGGCGCCACCGTTGACGATGTTCATCATCGGCAGCGGCAGCAGGTGCGCGTCGGGGCCGCCGAGGTGGCGGTAGAGGGGCCGGTGGTGGGCCGCGGCGGCGGCTTTGGCGGTGGCGAGCGAGACGCCGAGGATCGCGTTGGCTCCGAGGCGGGACTTGGTGGGGGTGCCGTCCAGGGCGATCAGTGCGGCGTCCAGGCCCTGCTGGTCGGTCGCGTCCCGGCCGCGTACGGCTGCCGCGATCTCGGTGTTGACATGGGCCACCGCGCGGTCGACGCCCTTGCCGTGCCAGCGGGTGGTGTCTTTGTCGCGCAGTTCCACGGCTTCGCGGGCCCCGGTGGAAGCGCCGGAGGGGACGGCTGCGCGGCCCAGGGATCCGTCCTCCAGGACGACATCGACCTCGACGGTCGGGTTGCCCCGGCTGTCGATGATCCGGCGAGCAGTGACGGTGCGGATCGGGGTGTCGGTGGTTGCGGCTGCGAGTGCGGACATGGGAGGTCCTTCCCGTTGTCGTGTGCCGTGGCCCGGCTGCGGCGGCGATGGCGCTGGGCCCGGCACGGAAAACACTACAGCAATGCTGTTCAGTTTGGCTGTGCAGTGTCGCTGTACAGTTCAGGTGCGCAGCAATGCTGACCAACGGGGTAAAGTGCCGTATGCCCTCCTCGGAAGCCGCCGCCATCGCCGCCGAACTGCGCACCGCGATGGGAAAGCTCACCCGACGCGTCCGGCACGAGGACCGCATTCCGCTCGGCCAGGTCGCGGTGCTCGGCGCCCTGGACCGGGAGGGCGCCATGACCACCAGCGATCTCGCCGCGGATCAGCGGGTACGGCCCCAGTCGATGGCCCGGGCCGTGGGACTGCTCATGGAACAGAACCTGGTCACGCGCCGGGCACACCCGACGGACGGCCGCAAGTCGCTGGTGGAGCTGACGGAGGCGGGCCGGGCCGCGCTCGAAGCGGAGCGTGGGCGCAGGGCGGGATGGCTCGCGCAGGCGATCGAGGCGGAACTGACGGCGGAGGAGCGGGCGTTGCTGGCGCGGAGCGCCGCTCTGCTGGAGCGGCTCGCGACACGTTAGTGGGGAGGCGCGCGGGGACCGGCCGGACGGGTGGTGGTGTCGGATTGCGTTTCCGGTCCGCATCCGTTGAGGTCAACTCGCCCGTGTCGCACCTGGCGTGACCTCGCGTAGGTTGTTCTCCGTGGAGGAGATCACCTATCGTCCGTTGAATCTGCGGTGGTGGCTGGCACTGGGGGCGAGTTTCTCCGTCGGCGCGGTGAGTGTATCGGTGCCGTTCTTCTGAGGGCTGAGCACCGGGCGGATCGACGAGCGGCAGATCGTGGCCGGGCTGCTCCTGGTGCCGACCTTCACCGCCTGGACCCTCTTCGCGTTCAACCGGGCGCTCTCCCGGACCCGGCTCGAAGCCGGGGGCATCCGCGTCCTCCTGCCTCTGTGGCGGCGCTGGTATCCCTGGGAGGAGATCGTGGACGTCCCCGTCATGGACACCGATGTGTTCATCACTCTGACCGACGGCTCCCGGGTCCGGCTGCCGGCGCCGACGGCGGATTCGGCTACCGATCCCCGGTTCAGGCGGAGCGTCATCGAGATCCGCCGTCGACAGCGGGAGGCCGCCGCGTCCGGCAGGTGATCCCGCCTCCGTTTCCCGGGCGAACCCGGCGGCCTGTGGGGTCGTGCGGCAGGGGACGGCCGATCGCCCGCGCTGAGGGAGGTGTGGCTGGGCGCTGGGAGAGAGAACATCCGGTTGTAGGATGACTGGGCAATCGGTTGTACGGTCGGTCGGGAGTGTTCATGGCGCTGCATGCCGCTGGACGGCAGTCGCTGGTCGACTCGGTCGTCGATCAGCTGCGCGCGCAGCTGGCGGCGGGCGAGTGGGGTGTCGGGGACCGGCTGCCCACCGAGCACGCCCTCGCGGAGGTCCTCCAGGTCGGCCGGAACACGGTCCGGGAGGCCGTACGCGTCCTCGTGCACGCCGGCATGCTGCGCTCCCGCCAGGGTGAGGGCACCTTCGTGGTCTCGGTCACGGACCCGGCGTCCGCCCTGCGTGCGGTGCAGCGGGGTTCGATCCGGGACGTTCTGGAGCTGCGGACGGCGCTGGAGACGGAGGCCGCCCGGCTCGCCGCGCTGCGGCGGGGGCCCGCCGATCTGGAGCGGATGCGGTCCGCGCTGGACGCCCAGCAGCGGCTGGGGCGGGAGGGCGGCCCCGGCGCGGAGGACATGGAGCTGTACGCCGACCACGACGTGGAATTCCACCGCGCCGTCGTCGACGCCGCCCGGAACACGGCGCTGACCGCGCTGTACGACTGGTTCGCCGGGAGCGTCCGCGAGGCGCTGGTGACCGCCCTCGCGGACCGGGAGATGGCCCGGGTGAACCATGCCGACCATCGGGTGCTGCTGGATGCCATCGCCTGCGGAGATCCCGCGGCGGCGGAGGCGGCGGCCCGGACGCTGCTGGAGCGACCGCTCCGGCAGGTCGAGGAATTGCTGGCCGAGGAGTGATCCGGCCCGGTGCGCCCGACCGGGGCGGCACCGACAGCAAGCGCAGAACGGAAAGGTGACGCACCTTGTCACACGCACGGCCCGGCATACCCCTGATCGATGCCGGTAAGGACCTCCCCGCCCCGACACGGCCCGCCGCGGCTCCCGCGCGGGCGCCCCTCCCCCACCGCGGGCTGGTGCTGCTCGGCATCGTGCTGGCCGCGCTCAACATGCGGGTGGCGGTGGCCGGTGTCTCTCCGCTGCTCACCGACATCGGGGACCACTTCGGGTTGTCGGCCACCGTGGGCGGTCTGATCACCACCGTGCCGCTGGTGTTCATGGGCCTGGGCTCGCTCGTGGCGCCGGGGCTCGCGGCGCGCAGGGGGACGGAGACGGTGCTCTTCGGGGCGCTGGTGCTGCTGTGCGGCGGCATCGCGGTGCGCGTGGCGCCGCCGGTGATCGCGCTGTTCGCCGGGGGTGTCCTGGTGGGGACGGCGATCGCGCTGCTGAATGTGCTGATGCCGGGGCTCATCAAGCGGGACTTCCCCGACCGGGCCGCGCCGATGACCGCGCTGTACTCGACGACCATGATCCTGGGGGCGACGGTGTCCTCGGCCACGGCGGTGCCGCTGGAGCGGGCGCTGGGCGGCTGGCAGGGGCCGTTCGTTTCGTGGTCGCTGCTGGCCGCGGTCTCCGCGCTGCTGTGGCTGCCCCAGGTGGTCCTCGCCCGGCGCGGTGCGGCGCCCATGGCGCGCGGGCCGCGTCCGGTGCCGCAGCGCGGGCCGCGTCTGACGTCGCTGCCGCTGGCCTGGCAGATCACGCTGTTCATGGGGGGACAGTCCCTGGTCGCCTATGTGGTGATCTCCTGGCTGCCGACGATCCTGACCGATCAGGGCATGGACAAGGCCGAGGCCGGACTGGTCTTCGCGTTCAGCACCCTGGTGCAGATGGCGGGCTCCCTGCTGGTGCCGGTGCTGGCGGGGCGCATGCGCGGCCAGCGGGCGCTGGGCGTGGTGACGGCGGGGCTGCTGGCCGCCGGGGCGGCCGGGCTGCTGATCGATCCGGTGGGCGGTGCCTGGCTGTGGGCCGTGCTGCTGGGCGTCGGCCAGGGCGGCACGCTGGGGCTGGCTCTGACGCTGATGGTGCTGCGGACCCGGACCGCCCACACCGCCGCGCGGCTCTCGGGGATGGCGCAGACCTGGGGCTATCTGCTGGCGGCGCTGGGGCCCTTCACGCTGGGCGTGCTGCGGGAGGCGACCGGCGGCTGGACGGTGCCGGTGGCGGCGCTGCTGGCGGTGTGCTGCGGGCTGATGCTGCTGGCGCTGGGGGCCGGGCGGGACCGGAAGATCTGACCGCGGCCCGTCCGGGCGGCCCGCCACCGGTGGGGGCGGGTGCGGGCCGGGTGGGGGCGCAGCCGGCGTCCGTGATGTGCTGCTGTCGCCGCTTCCCGCGGCAGGTGCCGCGCGGCGCGGCGCCTCATCGCACCGGAAGGATCGCAACGTGCCGGATCTCAGCAGCCGCGGAGCACTCGTCACCGGGGCCTCGCGTGGCATCGGACGTGCCACCGCCGTCGCGCTGGCCGCCGCGGGGCATCGCGTCGCTCTCCACTACGGGCACCGCCGCGAGGACGCGGAGCGGACGCTCGCCCTGCTCGCCGGTGAGGGGCACACCGTCGTGGGCGGCGATCTGTCCGACCCGACCACCGCGCGGGGCGTCGTCGAGGAGGCGGCGCGGGCGCTGGGCGGCCTGGAGGTGCTGGTGAACAACGCGGCGGTGGCCCCGCAGCCGGAGAACGCGCACCGGATCGGTGACGCGGACTGGGAGCGGTGGCGCGGGGTCTGGGAGGCGATGATCGGCACCAACCTGCTGGGCGCGGTCAACATCACCTGGGCGTTCGCCGATCAGCTGATCGGCCGCGGGATGCCGGGGAGCATCGTCAACGTGGGGTCGCGCGGCGCTTTCCGCGGTGAGCCCGACCATCCGGCGTACGGGGCGAGCAAGGCCGCCCTGCACGCCTTCGGGCAGTCCGCCGCCGTCGCCCTGGCTCCCCACCGGATCGCGGTGACGTCGGTGGCGCCCGGTTTTGTCGCCACCGAGCGGCAGGAGGCCAAGCTGGCGGGTCCCGAGGGGGAGGCGCTGCGGGCGCAGAGCCCGTTCGGCAGGGTGGCGTCGGCGGAGGAGATCGCCGCCGCGATCGTGTATCTGGCGTCGCCGGGGGCGGCCTGGTCCTCGGGCGCGGTGCTGGATCTGAACGGTGCGTCCTACCTGCGGTGACCGGGCCGGCCGACTCTCCGGCGGGCGGTCCTCCGTGCGTCGCGCACCGGGCGAGGAAAACAGGGAATCAACAATCTTGAGTTTTCTGCCTCGACGGCTCAAGAAATTCAAGATATACATGCGCCATGGGGAGTTGCCGAGAACACGGAGGCCGCGGGTGGACTGGCAGGAGCTGACGGACCTGACGCGGGGTCAGCCGTTCGTGGTCGAACGGGTCCGCCTCGCCGGTGGCGTCGCGATCGAGGGGCAGTTCGAGCCGCCGCAGCTGGCGCGGCTCAGCGTCGACGACCAGGTGTTCGTGGCCGCGTTCGTCCGGTCGCACGGTTCGATCAAGGAGATGGAGCGGATCTTCGGGGTGAGCTATCCGACGGTCAAGTCCCGGCTGAAACGGATCGCCTCGCACCTGGAGTTCGTGGACACCGACCCGGAGCCGAGCGGGTCCGATGTCCTGGAGCGGCTGCGGCGCGGGGAGATCGGGGCCGAGGAGGCGCTGGCCGAGTTGGAGAGAGCGCGGTGATGCCGCAGTTGGTGACGGTGCGCTGGCGGCGTTACGACGGGCGTCGGCGGCGGCTGTTCGTGCCCGTCCTGCCGGTGGTGCTCCTGCTGTCGCCGGTGCTGCTGCTCGCGGTGGTGGGCGGGCTCATCGTCTGCCGTGCCCACCGGGTGCGGCCCCTGGGGGCGCTCGCGGGGGTCGCGCGGCTGGTGTGGGCGCTGCCCGGTACCCGGTTCGCGGTGGAGCAGGGCACGACGGACGTGCGGGTCGATGTGAGATGAGCCGGAGGGGAAGGACAGCGATGAACGAACAGCGTCGGCAGATCCTGGAGATGCTGGCCGAGGGCAAAGTCACCGCGGATGAGGCCGAACGGCTGATCACCGCCCTGGAACGGCAGTTGCCCGGGACGGCGCCGGGTGCCGCGGCCCGTACGCGCCACCGGCCCGCGTATCTGCGGGTGCTGGTGGACGCGCCGGAGGGGGCCGGTGAGGAAGGCGGCAGCCGGGTCAACATGCGGATTCCGCTGCAGTTGCTGCGGGCCGGTGTGCGGCTCACCAGTCTCATTCCGCCGCAGGCCGTCTCCCGGGTGAATGCGGAGCTGAGCAAGTCGGGGGTGGCGTTCGACCTGGCCGATCTGAAGCCGCAGCATCTGGAGGAGCTGATCGATCACCTCGACGAGGTGGTCATCGACATCGACGACCCGGAGGCCAAGGTGCAGGTCTTCTGCGAGTGACGGCCGGGGCCGGGGGGTGCGGCGGGCGGCGCCGTGGTGTCCGTGCGCCGCGCGTCCTCAGCCCCCGGCCGCCGGTGCGGGAGCCTCCGGCAGCCGCAGGCGTTTGAGGGCGAGGGCGTTGAGCGCGACGATGATACTGGAGCCGGACATGGCCAGTGCGGCGATCTCGGGGCGCAGGACCAGGCCGGTCAGCGGTTCGAAGACGCCGGCGGCGATCGGGAGTGCCAGGGCGTTGTAGCCGATGGCCCAGCCGAGGTTCTGCCGCATCTTGTGGACCGTGCCCCGGCCGATGCGCAGGGCGGTGGGCACGTCGAGGGGGTCGGACCGCATCAGGACCAGTTCGGCGGCTTCGATGGCGACGTCGGTGCCGGTCCCGATGGCGATGCCGAGATCGGCGCGGGCGAGCGCGGGTGCGTCGTTGATGCCGTCGCCCACCATGGCGACCCGGTGGCCGCGGTGCTGGAGTTCCGCGATCCGTGCCGCCTTGTCCTCGGGCAGGACGTCGGCGATCACGGTGTCGATGCCCAGCTGGTCGGCGATGCGCTGAGCGGTGGCGTGGTGGTCGCCGGTGAGCATGACGACCTCGATGCCCAGCGCGTGCAGGGCGGTGACGGCCGCGGCGGAGGTGTCGCGGACGGCGTCGGCGATGCCGATCAGTCCGGCCGCGCGCCCGTCGACGCCGACGACGACCACGGTGTGGCCGGTAGCGGCCAGTTCGTCCCGGCGTGCGGCGTACTCCGTCAGGTCGATGCCCTCGCGTTCGGCCAGCCGGTGGTTGCCCACCACGACCCGGTGCCCTTCCACCTCGGCGACGGCGCCGTGGCCCGGTACGTTCGAGAACCGCCGCGCGCCGGGCGCCGTGACGTGGTGCTGCTCGGCGCGGCGGACGACGGCTTCGGCCAGGGGGTGGCCGGATTCGCGCTCCACGGCGGCGGTCAGCCGTAGCAGGGTGCTCTCGTCGTAGCCGGGTGCCGGGACGATGTCGGTGACCTCGGGCCGGCCCCGGGTGAGGGTGCCGGTCTTGTCCATGACGACGGTGCGGATCCGGGCGGCGCGCTCCAGGGCGCCGGCGTTCTTGAACAGCACGCCCCGTGCGGCGCCCAGGCCGGTGCCGACCGTGATCGCGGTGGGGGTGGCGAGCCCCAGCGCGTCGGGGCAGGTGATGACGACGACGGTGATGGCGAAGAGTACGGCGGTCCCCAGGGGCCGGTCGGTGAACAGCAGCCAGGCCGCGAGGGTGAGCAGCCCGCCCACGAGGGCGACCAGGACCAGCCAGAACGCCGCCCGGTCCGCGAGGCGCTGTCCGGGGGCCTTGGAGTTCTGCGCCTCCTGGACGAGCTGGACGATCCGGGCGAGCGCGGTGTCCGCGCCCACCGCGGTGGCGCGGACGCGCAGCGTGCCGTTGGCGTTGACGGTGGCGCCGATCACGGTGCTGCCCGGTTCCTTGGGCACCGGCAGGCTCTCGCCGGTGACCATCGACTCGTCGACGTCGCTCTCCCCCGCGACCACCGTCCCGTCCGCGGCGATCCTGGCGCCGGGCCGGACCAGCAGGAGGTCGCCGGTGGTCACCTCGGAGGTGGCGACCTCGACCGGCCGGCCGTCGCGGATCACCAGGGCTTTCGGCGGCGCGAGGTCGAGCAGCGCGTGGATGGCGTCGTTGGCGCCGCCGCGGGAGCGCATTTCGAGCCAGTGGCCGAGGAGGACGAAGGCGGCCAGCACGGTGGCCGCCTCGTAGAAGACGTCGCCGCCGCCGGTGAGGGTCACGGCGAGGGAGTACAGCCAGCCCGCTCCGACGGCCACCGAGACCAGGACCATCATGTCCAGGGTGCGGGCCCGCAGCGCCCGCGCGGCTCCGGTGAAGAAGACGGTGCAGGAGTAGAAGATCACCGGGAGGCTCAGCAGGAGGGCCCAGACGTCCTGGCGCAGGCCGAACGGCACGGGCAGGTGCAGGCCGAGGACGTTCTCGGCGATGGGTGACCACAGCAGGACGGGGACCGAGAACAGCAGGGCGACCAGGAACCGGTTGCGCAGGTCGGCGGCCATGGCCGCCATGGACATGCCGGGCTCCGTGCCGTGCGCCTCGTGTGCCGCGGCCTCGTCCCGGGGTGCGGGTGCCCGCGGCGTTCCGGGCTCCATGAGCGGATCGCAGAGGTGGGAGGGCACCGACTGGCCGGCGCAGTGGTAGCCGCATTCCCGCACCCAGTGGCGCAGTTGTGCCACGGAGGTGTGCTGTGGGTCGTAGGTGACGGTCGCCGTCTGCGTGACCGGGTTCACCTCGGCGTGCCGGACGCCGGGCCGGCGGCGGAGGACGGCGGTCACGGTGCTCTGCTGGGAGGCGCGCAGCATGCCGGTGACGTCAAGGACGACGGTGCCGTGTTCCTGGCCCGGTCCGGCCGGCCGCTCCGCCCGGTCGCTGTCCGCCATACATTCCACCCCGGTTCGTCCGGCCGGTCCCGGGCGGCGGGCCGCCGCCGGTGACCGGACCGCGGATCGGAGGCACCGGTCTCCAGCGCACCATGGGTGGCGGGTGGGGGCGAGCCGGGTGGGGCCGTTCGTCTGACCGGTGTGCGCGGGCCGGGGTGCGCGGCAGGTGGCGGTGAGGGCCGCGTCCGGCTCGTTACCAGCCGGCTGCCCGGAGTACGTCGTGGGCGATGTCGCGGACCGGACGGTCGTCCGTGGGAACGCGGACGGTGCCGGTGGGCGCGTCGCGGTCGAGGAGGCGCGCGTTGCGCAGGCTCGACGCGACGTGCGGGGCGAGCTGGGAGCCGATCTCGCGGCGGGCGAGGCGGGCGCGCACAGTGGATTCCTCGGCGGTCAGCAGGACGTGGGTGGTGTGGATCTCCCCGCCGCCCATCGCGCGTCGGATCATCGGCCCGTCGAGGATGCTCACGGTGTTGGTGTAGATGAGGCGGCGCTGTCCGAGAGCCGCGTAGTTGGCCCAGACCGCGGCGGTGTTCCGCTCCGTGATGGCCGCCCGCTGCGGGTCGTCGGCGGGGGCGGGGTGGATCTGGTCCATGAAGTCGCCCTCGATCAGGCAGTGCGCCGTCGACCGTTCCTTCAGCAGCACGGAGACTTCCCAGGCGACGGTCGTCTTCCCGACCCCCGAACCACCACCGATGAGCATCAACGCACAGGCCGTCATGGGCGACCAGCCTGGCAGGGAGCGGGCAGCCCGTCACCCGGTTTTCCGGCCGGTGCGGCCGATACCGTGGGGGCGGGGCGGCGCGCAGTCGGGGACGCGGACCGGCTGTGAGCCGTTCTCCAGCGATCGGGCGCCGGCCACACCCGCCAGGGAGGCGGCGACGGCGGGGCGCACCGGGATCAGGGGCGGCGCACCCCCTTCCACGGTGGCGCGGAAGCCCTGGAGGATGCGGACGGTTCCCTCGTCCCGCCGGGCGACCGGCCGGCCGGCCAGGGTGAGGGGCGGGGCCTCGCGTTCCTCCTCGTGTGCGGCGCCGTCGGCGCGGGTCCAGGCTTCCGAGCGGAGGCGGACGGACCAGGACCGCTCCTCCGGGGCGCGTACCGATTCGGCGAGCCCCCGGGTGCCGCGGGCGGAGAGCCAGCTCCAGTGGCTGTCGGGTTCGCCCTGGAGGAATCCGTGGCGGGTGACGGCGAGTGCTCCGGTGGACAGCCGGACGGTGAGGACGACCGCGTCGCGCGGCCGGTGCTCGTCCACCGGGAAGGCCGTCACCTCCACGGGCCAGGCGTCCGTGACGGCCAGGACGGGCGAGACGGTGTGGGTGCAGTACGCCGTGGGGGCGATGCGTCCGCGCCAGTTGCCGGGGTCGCCGATGAGGGCGTCGACGGCCTGGGGCGCCATGCCGTGCAGGTAGTCGGCCTCGATCAGGGTGATGCGGCCCAGTCCGCCGTCGGCGGCGGCCTGCCGGATGAGGCGGATGTGCGGGTGGTGGACGAAGTTCTCGGCGAAGGAGTAGGTGGCGCTCGATCGTTCGGCCGCGTCGATGAGTTGCCGGCCCTCGTTCTCGTCGGTGCAGGCCGCGCACTCGGACAGCACGTGCACGCCCTGTTCGAGGAAGGCGAGGGCGAGCGGCGCGTGTGCGTCGAAGTCGTTGGCCAGGACGACGCCGTCCAGCGGGTGGTCCAGCAGGTCCTGCCACCGGTCCACGAGGACGGTGCCGGGCAGCGCTTCCCGTGCCGCATCCCGGCGGGCGGCGTCCCGGTCGCAGGCCAGTGCCACGGTCACGCCCATCCGCCGCAGCCAGCCGGCCAGATGGAGTCCTCTGCTCAGTCCGATCACCCCGACGCGCATGCGGACATGATCGCCGTATTCCTGCCGCCGGCGGCAACGGGTTTTCGGGCGGCGCGGGGTCAGAGGCTGGTGAGGATCTGCGGCGACAGGTTCTTGATCATGGTGTTGGTCCAGCGCATCTGCCGCAGTGTCTGCGGGTGGCAGGCGGAGGCGAGGGCGAGCAGGCGGGGGTCCTTGGCGGCTTGTGCGGCCTGGGCGAGCATCTCCCAGTGCAGGGAGTTGTGGGCGGCGGCCAGGTGGACGTCGCGGAGGTCGCGCAGGAGCAGCAGGCCGGGTTCGGGGCGGCGGCCCACCGCCTCGGAAGCCTTCTCCCTGAGGGTGGTGAGGAAGCCGTCGGAGGACTCCTCGGGCGGGCCGGCGAGGTCGAGGTCGTAGTGGGGGGCGGTGTCGGCGAGGCGTCGCAGGTGTTCCTCGGACCAGGTGGCGACGTCGGTGGCGACGTGGTGGACCTCGTGCTCGGTGCGGTGGCGCTCGGCGAGAGTGGTGAGGTCGCCGAGGAGGTGGCGTTCGCCGTGGTGGAGGGTGCGCAGGGCGATCCTGATGCCGTTCACCGGTGGTCTCCCCCGGTGTCCTGGGTGGCGTGGGCCGCCGGGCCGCCGGTGGTGGCGGGCACCGTGGCGGTGGTGGGGGCGGAGGCGGTGGTGGTGGGGGCCGGGGCGGGTTCTCCGTTGCCGGGGGCGAGACGGGTGAGGGCGGCGGCGGCCGTTTTGAACAGGGGCTGTTTGGAGGCCGGGTCCCAGTCGGTGATCGTGGTCTCGTTGGCGGCCCGCCCGGGTGTGGTGGCGTCGGGGGCGGCCCCGGCCGGGGTGTCCCAGTAGCCGTAGTGGAAGGGCACGAAGAGCACTCCGGGGCGCAGGCCGGTGGGGCGCAGCCGTCCCTGGAGGGCGCCGCGGGGGGTGCGGACCTCGACGAGGTCGCCTTCGGCGAGGCCGAGCCGTTCGGCGTCCTGGGTGGAGATCTCCACCCACACGTCGGGGGCGGCGCGGTTCAGCTGGGGGACGCGGCCGGTCTTGGTGCGGGTGTGGAAGTGGTAGAGGGTGCGGCCGGTGGTCAGCTGGAAGGGGTACTCCTGGCTGGGTGTCTCGTGCGGGGGCAGGTAGGCGGCGGCTTTGAGCATCGCTTTGCCGTCCGGGTTGAGGGAGCGGTATTCGACGGGGCTGACGGCTGCTCCGGTCACCAGGTCCTTGCCGTAGTTCTCGCACGCGTCGGGGTGGGCCCAGTCGATGCCGTCGGTGTAGAGGCGGGCGGTGCCGTCGGGGGCCTGGTCGTTGACGGGCCACTGGATGCCGCTGCCGCCGCGCAGCTTGTCGTAGGTGAGGCCGGTGTAGTCGCAGGGGCGGCCGGCGCTGCACCGCTTCCATGCCTCGAACGCGGATTGGGGGTCGTGCCAGGTGATGAGGGGGCCGCCGTCCTTGTCGCGGAAGTCCATCCGGGCGGCGTAGTCGAGGAAGATGTCGAGGTCGGGCTTGGCGTCGCCGGGGGGCGGGACGGCGCGGTCGCTGAGGTGGACGGTGCGGTCGGCGTTGGTGAAGGTGCCGGTCTTCTCGCCCCAGGTGGCGGCCGGGAGGACGACGTCGGCGAGTTGGGCGGTCTCGGTGCGGAACAGGTCCTGGACGACGACGAAGAGGCGCTGCTGGGTGAGGATCGCGCGGATGCGGGCGAGTTCGGGCAGGGAGACGGCGGGGTTGGTGCCGCTGATCCAGAGCATGCGGATCGAGCCCTGTTCGGCGTAGCGGAACATCTGCAGGGCGTGGGTGGGCGGCGCGTAGTGCGGGATGGTGGTGGGTTCGACGTTCCACAGGGCGGCGAGGTCGGCGACGTGGCGGTCGTTCTGCCAGTTGCGGAATCCGGGCAGGTCGCCGTTGGCGCCGCATTCGCGGGTGTTCTGGGCGGTGGGCTGGCCGTTCATCTGGAGGATGCCGGCGCCGGGCTTGCCGAGCATGCCGCGGATGAGGTGGAGGTTGTTGATCTGGACGGCGGCGGCGGTGGCCTGGTGGGACTGGTAGACGCCCTGGAGCACGGTGGACAGCAGCCGGTCGGCGGTGCCAAGGAGTTCGGCTGCCTCGGTGATGCGGGCGGCGGGGATGTCGCAGATGCCGGCGGCCCACCGGGGGGTGCAGTCGGCGACGCGGGCGGCGAGTTCGTCGTAGCCGACGGTGTGGGCCTCGATGTAGGCGGGGTCGGTGCGGTGGTGGCGGATGGTCTCGTGCAGGAGGGCGTTGAGGAGGGCGAGGTTGGTGCCGGGGCGGGGGGCGAGGTGGACGGCGGCGGCGCGGGCGATGGGGGTGGGGCGGGGGTCGACCGCCAGCAGGCGGGGCGGGTCGGTGCCCTCCAGCCGGTCGAGGATGCGCATCCACTGGACGGGCTGGGTCTCGGCGATGTTGTGGCCGAAGAGGGCGATGACGTCGGCGTGGTCGATGTCGTCGAAGCTGCCGGGCTGTCCGTCGGAGCCGAAGGTTTCCTTGAGGGCTTCGGCCGCGGTGGCGGTGCACAGCCGGGTGTTGCCGTCGAGGTGGTGGGTGCCGATGCCGGCCCGGGCGAGGACGGTGAGGGTGTAGTACTCCTCCAGGAACAGCTGTCCTGTGGTGTAGAAGCCGAGGGAGCCGGGGCCGCGTTCGGTGAGCAGTGCGCGGGAGCGGGCAACGACGCGGTCCATGGCGGTGTCCCAGTCGGTCTCCACCAGGCGGTCGCCCTCGCGGACGAGGGGGCGGGTCAGCCGGTCGGGTGAGGCGTTGGCCTGCCAGCCGAAGAGGTCCTTGGGGCCGAGGCGGCCACGGTTGACGCGGTCGCCGGCCCGGCCGCGTACGCCGGCGATACGGCCGTCGGCCACGGCGATGTCCATGGCGTCGCCCGCGGAGTGCAGGAGGGAGGCGGTCTGCACCCAGTGCTGGACGGTGTCGGGGCGCACGCCCTCGGCGAGGTGGGTGTCCACGCGGGTGGGCCACGGCTGGTGGCGTCCGTAGGGGGTGCGGGGGCCCCAGGGTTCAGCGATTCGGTCCGCCGAGGACTGCATGACTACCTCCGCCGATCGGCCCGGGGCCGTCGGTGCTGCGTGGTCCGGTGGCCGGTGGGACCGGACCGGGGGTGGTTCACGTTAGTGGCGGGGTGGCGGGGGGCGATGGGGTGCTGTTGGGGACACGCCAGCGCGTTACCCGGGCGGCCCCGGGCGGGGCTCGTCATGCTGGCCCGGGGACGAGCGAGGTGAAGGAGGGCCCGATGGGCGAGGGCGCGGCGCCGGTGGAGGCGTCCCGGACGGTGGTGCATCTGCGGCCGGTGGCGAGTGCGTTGCCGATGGGCTTTCTGGGCCTGGCCGGCGGAACGTTCGTACTGGCCGGGATGCAGGTGCACTGGATCTCCGCGGAGCAGGCCGGTCCGGTGGCCTTCGTGCTGCTGGCGTTCGTGTTTCCGCTGCAGTCGCTGGCGTCGGTGTTCGGTTTCCTGTGCCGGGACGTGGCGGTGGCGACGGGGATGGCGGTGCTGTCCGGTACGTGGCTGGCGCTGGGTCTGATCACGCTGACCGGGCCGCCGGGTGCGACCAGCGGGGCCGCCGGTCTGCTGTTGCTGCTGGCGGCGGTGGCGCTGTGGGTGCCGGTCACGGCGGGTGGTTCGGGGCGGCTGGTGGTGGCCGGGGTCATCGCGGTGGCGTCGGTGCGGTTCGCGGCGACCGGGGTGTACGAGCTGACGGGGGCGGAGGGGTGGAAGCACACGGCGGGGGTGATCGGTCTGGTGCTGGCCGGGGTGGCCGTGTACGCGGCGTTCGCGCTGGCCGTGGAGGATCAGCACCGGCGTACGGTGCTGCCCACCGGGCGGCGGGCGGCGGGGGCCGGGGTGCTGGACGGTGACTGGGGCCACCAGACGGAGCCGGTCGTGCGGGAGGCCGGGGTGCGCCGCCAGTTGTGAGGGCGGCGCGGTGCCGCCGCACGGGGAAGGGCCCCCGGGTGGGGGCCCTTCGTGTGCGGGGGGCCGTCCGGTGGGGCGGCCTGGTGCGGGTCAGGCGGGGACGGTCTCCTCGCTGCGCCGCTCGGCGGCGAGTTGCCGGTTCAGCTTCTCGCCCTCGATGTCGAGGTCGGGCAGGGCCTTGTCCACGGGGCCGGGCAGCCACCAGGCGGCGCGGCCGAGGAGGGACATCACGGCGGGGACCAGGGCCATGCGGACGACGAAGGCGTCGATGACCACGCCGATGGCGAGGGCGAACCCGATGGACTTGATGATCGGGTCGTCCATGAAGACGAAGCCGCCGAAGACGGAGGTCATGATGAGGGCCGCGGCGGTGACGACGCGGGCGTTGTGGCCCATGCCGCTGACGGTGGCGGCCCGCGGGTCGGCGCCGTGCACGAAGTCCTCGCGCATGCGGGAGACGAGGAAGACCTCGTAGTCCATGGCCAGGCCGAAGAGGATGCCGATGAGCAGGATGGGCAGGAAGCTCACGAGCGGGCCGGGGACGTCGACGCCGACCAGTTCCGCGAGGTGGCCGTCCTGGAAGATCGCCACGGTGATGCCGAAGGTCGCGCCCACGGTGAGGAGGAAGCCCAGGGCCGCCTTGAGGGGGACGAGCACGGACCGGAAGACCAGCATCAGCAGCAGGATGGAAAGACCCACCACCAGGATCAGGTAGACGGGCATGGCGTCGGCGAGCTTCTCGGAGACGTCGATGCCGAGGGCGGTGACGCCGGTGAGGGCGATGTCCGCGCCCTGGATGGCGCCGACCTGGTCGCGGATGGTGTGGACGGCGTCCTCGGTGGCGGTGTCGGTGGGTCCTGCTTCGGGGATGACGGTCAGCAGGGCGGTGGTGCCCTCGGCGTTCAGCTGCGGCGGGGTGACGGCGAGGATGCCGTCGGTCGCCATGATGATGGCGGCCGCTTCTTCGGCGGCGGCGCCGGTGGACTGGGGGTCCGTGCCGTTGACGACGGCGATCAGCCGGCCGTTGAAGCCCTCGCCGAACCCTTCGGCGGTCAGGTCGTACGCCTCGCGGGCGGGCGAGCCCTCGGCGGCGGTGCCGGCGTCGGGCAGCGCCAGCCGCATGTTCTGGGCGGGGAGGGTGAGGGCGACGAGTCCGGCGGTGGCGAGGATCAGGATCGGCAGCCGCAGCTTGCCGGTGACGAGCCGGCCCCAGGTGAAGCCGAACCCTTCGGTGGCGGGGGCGGTGCCGCCGGTGGCGCGCTGCTTGCGGGGCAGGACCCTGGCTCCGGCGAAGGAGAGGAAGGCCGGCAGCAGGGTGAGGGCGACCAGGACGGCGATGGCGACGGTGCCGGCGGCGGCCAGGCCCATGAGGGTGAGGAACGGGATGCCGACGACGGAGAGTCCGGCGAGGGCGATGACGACGGTCGCGCCGGCGAAGACGACGGCGGATCCGGCGGTGCCGGTGGCGCGGCCCGCGGCCTCCTCGGGGTCGATGCCGTCCGCGAGGTACTGGCGGTAGCGGGAGGTGATGAACAGCGAGTAGTCGATGCCCACGGCCAGGCCCAGCATGAGGGCCAGGATCGGCGCGGTGGAGGTCAGGTCGATCACGCTGGTGAGGGAGTAGAGGCCGGCCATGCCGATGCCGACGCCGATCAGCGCGTTGAGGAGGGTCATACCGGCGGCGACGAGCGAGCCGAAGGTGATGACGAGGACGACCGCGGCGACCAGGACGCCGAGGGCCTCGGTGGAGCCGACCTCCACCTCGCCGCCCATGATCTCGCCGCCGTGCTCGATCCGCAGGTCGTCGACCTCGGCGCCCACGGCCTCGTAGGCGGACCGCTGGGCGTCGGTGATCGCGTCGGCGCCGCGGTCGAACTGGAGCTGGATCAGGGCGTAGCGGCCGTCCGGGGAGACGGCGCCGGTCTCGAAGGGGTCCATGACGGCGATGACGCCGTCGACGTCGGCCGCTTCGCGCAGGACAGGGGCGAGGCCGGCCGGTTCGAGGGCGCTGCCCTCGGGGGCGGCGACGACGATGGTGCCGGTGGCGCCGCTGGCCTCGGGGAACTGGCGGCCGAGGTCGTCCAGTGCCTGCTGCGACTCGGTGCCCGGCATGGAGAACTCGTCGCTCGTCGGACCCATCAGTGTGACGGCTCCGAGGCCCAGCAGGGCCAGGAGGACCAGCCAGGCCGCGGCTATGCGGCCGCGGGCGCGGAAGGAGAACCGGCCGAGCCGGTACAGCAGGGTGGCCATCGAGTGGCACCTTTCCGTGAGGGTTGTCAGCTGGGGGTGTACTGGAGGAGGCGCCGCACGCCGAGGATCAGTTCGGTGCGCAGGACCTCGTGGGGGACGTCGTCGTCCCCGGCGCTGGTGATGAAGACGGCGCCGACCGCCATCCAGGCGGCCACCCGGGCGCGGGGGTCCGGGGAGCGGCCGGTGAGGGCCTGGAGCAGGCCCTCCGACAGGTCGGGGACACCGAGGACGGGTTCGTAACTGGTCCGTTCGA
Source organism: Streptomyces sp. NPDC059853 (assembly GCF_042731495.1). Taxonomy (NCBI): domain Bacteria; kingdom Bacillati; phylum Actinomycetota; class Actinomycetes; order Kitasatosporales; family Streptomycetaceae; genus Streptomyces; species Streptomyces sp. NPDC059853. Next base: position 10,408 of record NZ_JBHWJL010000010.1, on the reverse strand, counting down.
TCTCCGCGAAGAGGAGCCGCATCTGCCGGCGGAAGCGCAGGGCGATGTCCACGTAGCCGGTCACCGCCGCGTCGACCAGGTCCGGGCCCTCCAGTGCGCCGAGACGGGCCAGCAGTGCGGTGATCTCCTCGGCCGTCGGGGTCAGCAGTTCGACGAGGAGGTCGTCCTTGCTGGCGAAGTGGTAGAGGAGCGATGCCTTGGAGCAGCCGGCGTCGGAGGCGATGTCCTGGAGGGAGGTGCCGCGGAAGCCGTTCGCCGCGAAGAGGCGCAGCGCCGATTCCAGGATGTGACCGCGCAGTGCGGTAGCGGGTCGGGCCATGTCCTCCACGATAACTGTCCGATCGGTCAGGGCTGACCGATCGGACAGGGAAGGGGTGTGAGGTGCGCCACGGCGGGAGGGGAGGGAAGGGGGTCACCGGCGGATCGCCGTTCACGGGGGCCGCGATCCCCCGCGCCGTGGCGAAGGGGACGGCACGAGGAACTGACCGGCACCGCCTTCCCGCTGACCACGAGCACCGGCGGGCCGGGTGGCTGCGGGCGCCGGGGAGCCGCTTGCCGACGCCGGGGGCGGCTCAGGGCAGGGTGGGGAGCCAGCGGACGTCGAGAATGCGGGCGATGCGGCGCGTGCGGGATTCCAGGACGTACTCGATGGCGCCGTACACCGTGTCGTCGTCCTCGACGGGCGCGCGGCGGATCTCCTGCGGCCACGGATAGCCCAGGGGCCGCCCGATGTGTTCGGCGCGCCACTCCAGTTCGGTGATCAGGGCGCCCAGCGCCGCCCAGGCCGGGCCGCTTTCCTTCGCGAGGCGTCGTTCGAGTTCCGGGTCGGTGTAGATGTCCCAGCGAGCGGTCACGCGGCGCTGATCTCGCGCCAGTCGCCGCCACCCCGGTGGGCCTGAACGTACTGCTCGACCCGCCCGTCGCGCTGGGCGAGCAGCCCGTACGCCCACCACCGGCGGTAGACCTTCGGGAAAGTGGCCGGTGTCGCCGCGTCGAGTTCGGCCCGGCAGGCATCGCGATCGCCGGGGTCCTGCATGGCGATCACGTCGGCCACGCTCGGCTCCGGTCCGCCGCCAGTGTCCATCTGCGCGCTCCCTCCGCCCGGTGCACGTCCCAGCCTAGCGACTACCCGCTGCGGAGAACCCCGAACGGACGTCTTCTGTCGTACGGCGACGGTGCGCCGGGGGCGTGGTGCCGGCCGGGTTCGTGGTCCAGTGCGGCGCGGTGCGCGGTGACCTCCCCCTGTGCTGCGGCGCTTGAGCACCGGGGTCGCGGTGATCGGCGGCCGTTCTGCTCGAACACGGTGACCGGGTGGCCCCGCCGGCCGAGCAGAAGGGCCGTAGCCAGCCCGCTGATTCCGCCGCCGATCACCGCGACCCGCACCACCGCTCCGCCCTCCGCGTCGTGTTGCGGGCGAGCCTACCGCCGGGGCGCGCGGTCAGTTCCGCACGGTGAGCCGGGACCGCAACGCCGCCAGGGTGAGCACGGCGAGCAGCGTGCCGGCCATCGGCACCAGGAACCCGGCGCCGGCCCGGAACGCGTCCTCCAGTTGGCCGGCCGCGGTGACCGCGATCGCCTGGCCGAGCGCGACCGCTCCGGTGAGCCAGGTGAAGGCCTCGGTCCGTGCGCCGCTGGAGACCATGTCGCCGACCAGGGTGTAGCCGGTGATCAGCGCGGGCGCGATGCACACGCCGACCAGGAGCCCGAGGCCGGCCAGGGCGAGGACGGAGTCGGAGGTCCACAGCAGGGAAGCCGCCAGCGCCAGCGCCGTGTAGCCGCCGAGCAGCCGGTGGTGCGGGGCGGACCGCCAGGCGATCGCGCCGCACACGATGCCGGAGAGCATGTTGCCCCCGGCGAAGATGCCGTACAGGACACCGTTGAGGCCGGGCCGGCCGATGGACTCGGTGAAGGCCGCCAGGGAGACCTGCATGCCGCCGAACACGGTCCCGATGCCGAAGAAGGCGACGATCAGCACCTGGACGCCGGGGACCCGGATGGCGCTCTCGTGCCGCGCCCGGCTCCGTACCGTGCCGGTCACCGGGGGCTGCGAGCGCCGTTGCGCCGCGAACAGCAGTCCGCCGACCAGGGTGAGCGAGGCTTCGGCGACGAGGCCGGCGGCGGGGGTCACGCCGGTGCACAGGGCGGTGGCGAGCAGCGGGCCGACGACGAACGTGAACTCGTCGGTGACGGACTCGAACGCCGCCGCGGTGGACATCAGCGGTGACTTCTTGAGCGTGGCGCTCCAGCGGGCGCGCACCATGGGGCCGATCTGCGGCACCGTGGCGCCGGTCGGCACGGCCACCGCGAACAGGGTCCACAGGGGGGCGTGGGCGAGGGCGAGCGCGGTGAGGGTCAGGCCGGACAGCGTGTGCAGGAGGGTGACGGGCACCAGGACCGCGCGCTGGCCGTGGCGGTCGGTGAGCCGGCCGGCGAGGGGCGCGCTCACGGCCATGGAGATGCCGGTGGTGGCGGCGACGGCCCCGGCGGCGCCGTAGGAGCCGGTGGTGTGCTGGACGAGCAGCACGATGGAGAGGGTGAGCATGCCGAACGGCTGGCGTGCGGCGAAGCCCGGGAGCAGGAAGGTCCAGGCACGGGGGGTGCGCAGGAGCTGTCCGTATCCGGGGCGGGGAGATGTCGACTTCTGTGCGACCGTGGCTACCACGGCCCTTGCCTTTCTACGGCCTGGTAGCGCGCGCGTGGCAACGCCGAGAGCTGTCCTCTTGCGCTGGACTGCGGTAGATACCGGAACCCGTCGAGGGGAGCGTCCGGCCGCCATACGGTCGCGCCAGCTCTGCGTCAGGCAGAGTTGGGTCTGATCGGTGATCATCAGCTTACCGGACGGTGCGGAGGCCGGAGCCGGGGTGTCCGCACCTCCGGTACGGGGCGCTGCCCCGAGGTCTTGGAACGCCGCCCGGGAAGCCGCCCGCCCGCCCCGTGACCGTCCCGCCGGGCTGCCGCGCTGCCGCGTCGGGCGGTGATGCCGCGGGGCCGCCCGGGGCGCGGGCTAGCGTGCGGCCCGCAGCCGGAGCAGGTAGGTCGCGGTCAGCGCCACCGCGCGGTCCTCGTCCCGGGCCAGGCGGGCCAGGGCGCGCGCTGCCGGGGCGCCCGGGATGTCCGCGAGCGCCTGGGTGAGGCGGCGGCGTCCCGGTGGCCCGCCGGCGTTCCGGGCGAGGCGGTCGGTGAGTCCGGCGGTGATCCGGTCCGCCACCGCCGGGTCGGCCGCCAGGGCGCTCAGCGCGTCGGCGGCGTCGGTGTCGTGGTCCCCTTCGACGACCATGTCCCACAGGGTCGGGATCGCGTCGGTCACTCCGCGCGCGCCGAGTTCCCGCGCCGCGTGGCGGCGGACCGCGAGGTCGGGCCCGGCATGAGCCTCCCGCAGCAGGGCGGTCGCGGCGTCGCCGGGGATCTCGACGAGGGCGCGCACGGCCCGTACGCGCACCTGGGCGTCGGGCGAGCGCAGGCCGGCCGCCAGCGGTCCGGTGCCGTCCTCGCCCGCCCGGGCCAGCGCCCAGCGCAGGGCTCCGGCGACATGCGGGTCGGACTCGTTCTGTACGGCCTCGACCAGAGCGTCCAGCGGCACGGGGGCGTCGTCCGCGGTGGACAGGACGGCGCTCTGCCGCGCGCCCGCGTGCGGTGACCCCAGGGCCCGCAGGAGGGCGACGGTCCGCAGGACGTCCTGCCAGGCGGCGGGCTCGGCGGCGTTGATCCGGCGCAGCCGCGTGAGCAGTTCCGTCTCCGCCGCGACGCGCTCGTGGGACTGGCGGATGAGGTCGTCGACGAGTCCGGCGGGCGCGAAGCCGGGGTCGTCCAGTGCCCGCCGTACGTCGCGCAGCGACAGGCCCAGGGAGCGCAGGCTCTCGATGTGGAAGATGCGCCGGATGTCCTGGGCGGAGTACTCGCGGTAGCCGGAGCCGGAACGTCCCGCAGGCCGCACCAGGCCGAGCGCCTCGTAGTGGCGGAGCATGCGGGCGCTGACGCCGGACCGTCGCGCGACCTCACCGATGAGCACCGTCTACCGTCCCTCCGGGCCCTCGCCGCCGAGGGCCACCACGCGCTTCGCCTCCTCGATGGCGTACGCGAAGCCGGCCTCCGGGTCGCGCCACAGCTGTTCGGTCGCCAGCGCGTGGGCGCGCGCGCCGGGGTCGGGGTCGGCTGTCGCGGCGCCCAGTACGGGAAGCATCGCCTCCCCGAGTGCGATCAGCGCCCGGCTGAGGCTCAGCCGGACCTCGTGTGGGCCGCGCCCGAGCTGTGTCGCCAACAGTACGGCCAGTCCGCGTTCCTCACCCGCCGGGACGAGTACGGTGGCGGCCCGCCAGGCGCTGCGGGCCACGTCGTCGTCCGGGTCGGCCAGCAGTTCTGGGGTGATCGCCGGCCAGGCGCTGCGGTCGCCGATCTTGGACAGGGTGTGCAGGGCCTGGCTCCTGGCCCGCGGGCGCGGCGAGCGGACCTCGCCGACCAGCGCCGGGACCGTCCGGGACGCCGGGTGGCGGGTGAGGGCCCAGGTCAGCATCTCGCGGACGGAGAACTCGGGTTCGACGGCGCAGCGCTCGACGAGCGGGCCGATGAACCGGTCGTCCGGAGCCGTTCCGGCCTCCAGTGCCGCCCGGAGCCGGGTGGACGGGCTGGGGTGCTCCAGCGCGCGCAGGACGCGGTCCGGCCGGGTTTCTTCTTTCGGCGTGGTCATGGGGGGCCTCCTTCTGGGTTCAGTGAAGGCCTTGTCACGGTGTCAAGGTCAAGCGGAGCCGGCCGGGAGGCGGGCGGGGAACACTCCGTTTCGGGGCGCGCCACTGCGGCGGCCCGCGGTGGACGGCGCGGGGCGGCCGTTCCTGCCGGGCGGCGGGTGTCTCCTCGCGCGCGGCCCGGCCCGGCAGTCGGGGCCGCTCGGTGGCCACCGCCTGCCCGGGCGGGCCGGGCCGGAAGCTCTCACCGCGCGCGCAGGCCACGGTCGGCGAAGTCGATGAGCCAGGTGAAGCTCTCGTCGATGTCCGCGCTCCACTGGAAGCCGTCGGCCGCCTGGAGGGTGGCGAAGCCGTGGAAGAGACTGCGGAGCATGCGCAGCGCGTGGTCCACGTCGGCTTCCCGGATCCGGTAGCCGCGCAGGACGGCCACGAACGCGTCCAGCAGCCGGCGGCTCGCGGCGGCCATCGGGTCGTCCGGGCCGGTCGGCTCCACGCCGATGGTGGCGGCGTACCGGCCGGGGTGGGCGAGGACGAAGCCGCGGAAGGCGCGGGCCGCCGCCGCCAGGGCGTCGCGGCCGGCCCGGCCCTGGACGGCGCTGCCGACGGCGTCCGCCGCCTCGCTCAGGGCCAGGGCCGCGATGCGCCGGTTGAGGTCCTCCTGGCCGCCGACATGTTTGTAGAGGGAGGGGGTGCGCACACCCAGCCGGGCGGCGAGCAGACCCATCGTGAGGTGGGCGAACCCGACCTCGTCGGCGAGGGCGGCACCGGCCGCGACCACGGTCGCCGGGTCAAGTCCTGCCCTAGGCACGGGCGGCGTCCGCGCGGAGGAAGTCGAGGACGAGTGCCACGACTCGGTCGGGGAACTGGTCGTGCGGGTAGTGTCCGGCGCCCTCGATCATCTCCAGGCGTCCGAGGCCGGGCGGCAGGGCGCCGACGATCGCCGCGCCCTCGGCGTGCGGGTCGGCCCAGTCCGGATCGTGGGTGCCCATGACGACCAGGACCGGGCAGCGGACGGCGGCGAGGTGCGCGCCCGCGTCGGTGGGGGCGGTGCGGCCCATGCCCCGCAGGGCTTTCATCCGGCCCGGCTCGCGCAGCGCGGCGTCGATGCGGGCGGTGCGCTCGTGCCAGTCGGCGGGCTTGACGCCGGGGTAGGCGATGTCGAGGTACGAGCGCCACAGCGTCCGGCTGCCGAACACACCGGCGCCGAGCAGTCGCAGCATGCCGCGCCGGAAGCGCCGCACCCGCAGGTCGCCGAGGCGGACGGACTGCTTGCGGGTGAACGGCGCCAACTCGACCACCGCGCTGATCAGGGCGGGTTCGCGGGCCGCGGCGATGGTCGCGGCGCCGCCGGAGATCGAGTGGCCGACGAGCACCGCCGGTCCGCCGCCGAGATGGCGGATCAGGGCGATCAGGTCACCGGCGATGGCGGTACGGCTCCACTGCGGCCAGACGGCGTCGGACGCGCCGCAGCCGCGCAGATCCACCGCGGCGACCCGGTAGCCGGCCGCCACCAGCCGCGGGACCACCGCGCGGTAGGCGGCGCGGCTGTCGCCCATGCCGTGCGCGAGGACGACGAGCGGGCCGGAGCCCGTCACGTCGTAGGCGAGGGTGCCGCCGTCGACGGCGAGATATTCGGTCATGGTCTCCCCGGTTGGTTAATGACGTTAGCCATAAGCTAATGCGATTAGCTGGCTCGCGTCAAGGGGCCGTGGTGGGCAGGGCAGCCGGGGTCGGCGCGGCGGGACGGGGGCGGAAAGGACAGCACCGCCGGCCGTGGGACGGGCGGCGGTGCTGCGGGGAACGGGGGGAACGCGGGGGTCAGAGGCCGAAGCCGACGGAGCTGACGTAGCTGTAGGAGTCGTAGTCGGAGCCGAGGTCGGTGATGATCTCGTCCCAGACGATGTCGAGCATCTCGTGGTCGCCGGCGATCCACGCCGCGATGATGTCGTCCCAGATCCGGTGCCCCCGCACCGTGACCCGCCGCACCGCCAGGTCGCGGTCGCGGCCGGTGCGGACATCGGTCTGGTCGACCGGATGGATCTCGATCCGGGTGCCGCGGACGGCGAGGCGGCGGGCCCACTCCACGCCCAGATTGCGGCGGCGCAGATCCCAGTAGGCGGCGTCGATCCGCTCCAGGTTCGCCGGGCGTGGCCGCTGCGTCCCGGCGACCCAGGCGTCGATCGTCCGCTGCCGGACGGTGATCCCCGCCCGCCGCATCGCCTCCCGTCCGGCGGCCGAGCGCGTGAGGTACCGCAGCCGGGCGGCCAGCCCGCGCCGGGTGCCGACGGGCGACTTGATGCCGGTGACCTGACGGTCCATCTCCCGGCCCAGCGCCCGCCAGCCCTCGACCCCCCGCGCGCCGAACACGCCGAACCCGCTGTCCGGAGTGGCCCCGGTGCCCCACCGGCCCGCCATCAGCGGCCCCCGATGCGGTATTCGTCCTTCAGCTTCATGTCGGTGAGCTTCCGGCCCTCGGTGAACACACGGCGCCAGTCACCGATGAGGTGCAGTTCGTCGGTGCCCATCATCCGCACCACGGTCAGCCCGGCGCCGTACGCCTTCCACGCTTTCAGCCACAGGTTCGCGAAGGCCTGGGAGCGGATGATGTGCATCCAGTCCGGGCGCCGCATCTCCCGGTTGGCGGAGGATTCGCCGATGGTGGAGACGAATTTGCTGTACATCGCCTTCACGTATTCGAGGGTGACGGTGTCACCGGCCTCGATCGCCGCGTCCCGCGCGGTGGCCATCTCCCGCCGGAACCGCTCCAGCAGCGCCTCCGAACTGCCGGACGTCCACGACTCGTGGATCACCGGGGCCGCGCACAGCCCGTACTTGGGGCCCGAGAGCCGGATGAGCAGCCGCAGCGTCGGATCGGTCACCCACAGCGGCCCGGGTTCCTCCCGGTTCCCCAGCGGGCTGGGCAGGTCGTCGTGCTCCCAGACGGGCGGGGTGATCAGATAGAGGCCGGAGCGCTTGCGGTCGTACTCCCCCGTCGCCGCGTGGCGCAGCGTCCCGATCGGCAGGTGCGTCTTGAGGGCCGACAGGTAGGCGCCGTTGGCGTCCAGCGCGGTGACGGTCCGGGCCGGCCCTTTCTCCACCCGGGTGTTGCGCCACTTGGGACGCCCTTCCCAGATCAGGTCCGGGTCGTTGCGGCCCGGCTTCTTCAGGATCGGGATGTCGTCGGTGGAGAGGTAGTTGGTGAAGTCGTAGGTGCTGCCCACCCGCGTGGAGTTCAGCAGCGCCATGGCGTCCGGGATGGCGCGCTTCACCAGGGCGGCGAGGGCGGCGTCGACGTCCCCGCCGTTGTCCTCCAGCGCCGCCGCCACGTTCCGCGCGATCGTGCCGGTGGTCTCCTCCCGCACGGGCGCGGGACGGGCGGGCCGCGCGCCGGAGGGCGGGGGCGCCTGGGGCCGGGGCGTGGCCGGGGCGGGCTGGAGCACGAGACCGGGTGCGCAGGTGGCGTTGCAGTGCTGAGGACGTCCGGCGGCGCGGTGGCCGACCGGCTGCCCGCACAGCACGCACGGCTCCGGCGGGCCGGTGACCAGCCGCCCGGCACGGTCCCGGTCGGGTTCGAACGCCACGGCCTCGACGGTGTCGCGCCGGTCGTCCGGGGCCGGTTCGGCGGGCGCGGGCTGCTCGGGGACGCCCGCTGCGGGGCGCGGGGCGGGAGCGGGAGCAGCGGTGGCGTCGCCGGTGTCCGGCGCCGGGGGTGTGGAGGGGGACGGGGGCGGTGCCGGGTAGCGCTCCGCCAGGCCGGCCAGCAGCCGGGCGTAGCCGGCGCGGCGTTCGCCCTGCGGGTCGCGGGTTCCCGACTCCCACGCGGCCACCGTCTGCGCGGAGACGCCCAGCGCACCGGCCACCGCGGTACGGGCCAGGCCGCCGGCCTCGCGCAACCGCAGCCGTTCCCCGGGGGGCGGCAGCGGGTCGGCCTGCCGCAGCAGCGCGTCCACCGACGAGAACAGGGCGTCCTGGTCCTCCGTCACCCTTCTCCTCCCCTCGTGGCTCCGCGCACCGCCGAGGACGGTGGCGCCACGGTGCGGCCCCCAGCTGGTGAGGCCGCGGAATCCCGGCTGCGTCGCCGCCTGCCGGGCGCGGTGTCCGGTCCGACCGGCCGCCCGCGACCGGCGGGGCGGGGGGACGCCGGTGGCGTACCCGCCGTGGTCGCCCGGGGGCTGCCGCCGCCACGATGTCCGGTCCTTTTCCTGTGCCCGGGCAGCATACCGAGTGCGGTCGCGGAGTGATCACGGGGCGCGTCGGTCATCGACGGGCGTGGCGCAGCGGCGCCGGGCGGTCGCCCTCGCGTCGGGCGTACGTCCGGCGGACCCCGCCGGTGCTGCCCGGACAGCGCGGGGAAGGCCCAGCGGACGCGGTGGCAGGCGGCCGGTCCCCGGCCCGGCCGGGGTGCTGGACCGGTCGTCACGTCGCCGCGTCGCCGCGTGCAGCCCCTGGGTGCCGCCGCGCAGCGCCGCGCGTACGGAGCGTCCCGTGCCCTCCGGCGCGGATGGTTCCCTTTCCTCGTCTCCGGAATCCGGCATTCCGTCCTGCCCGGCCGTCACGTTTGGAAACCGGCACAGGTGGCAAGCCGACGGACTACCGCGGTGTACGGCTCGCGGTCGCCGCCGGACGGAACGGCACGCCGCGCAGCCGCAGCACCGCTGGTTCGCAGCCGACGAAAGGAGCGAGCAGATGAGCGCCGGCGAAGACCTGCCGATCCCGGACTGGGACCAGCAGCCCGCGGGGTCCCTCTCCCACCGGATCCGCAGCCTGGACAGCGAGGGGGTGCGCACGCTCCTGCGCCACGAGGAGAGTCACGCCGACCGGCCGGCTGTCCGTCAGGTGCTGACGGCGCGGCTGGAGGAACTCGCCTCGGGCGCCGAGCCCGCCGCCGGGGGCGAGAACGAGCCGTCGGACGCCGCGTCCGGCTCGCGCCACGGTTCCCCCGTGGACCCGGCCACCGCCGCGCCCCCGCAGCACCACCCGCCGCACGGGAACCCGCGGCAGCCCGGCGAGGGGTACCGGCAGGGCCCGGGAACCTGACGGCCGCGCCAGGCCGGTGGAAGGAGTGCCGCGTGCCGCTGCCCGGCAGGGTGATTCGCCGCCGACGGGGCGGGGTACGCGGCACGGCCGCCGCATCGGTATCGCGCGGGACGGCGTGCCCGGGCCGGCTCCCGGCCGGGGAAGCCGCCCGCCACCGTACGCGCACACGCAACGACAGGGAGATGGCATGACCACCGCACGCGACATCATGACGCCCGATCCGGTATGCGCCGACAGCGACGACTCCGTCCTGATCACGGCCGCCACCATGCGTGAGCAGGGGGTGGGAGCCCTGCCGGTCTTCCGGGGCAACCAGCTCCGCGGCATGATCACCGACCGGGACATCGTCATCGGCGTGATCGGCCAGGGAGATGACCCCTCGGCCGTCACGGCGGGCGACCTCGCCCAGGGCGAGGTCGTGACGGTCCAGGCCGACGACGACGTGGACGAGGTACTGACGACGATGACCGAGCACGGGGTGCGCCGGCTCCCCGTCATGGACGACGGACGGCTCGTCGGCGTCCTGGCTCAGGCCGATGTCGCCCGCGCACTGCCCGACCCGAAGGTCGGCAAGCTCGTCGCGGCGTTGTCCTCCACGCCCTGAGCACCGGCCGGGCGGCGACCCGGATGACGGCCCCGTGCGGGGGGAGCCGGGCCCGTACCCCCCCCCGGGGCGGGGCCGCCCCCCCGCG